>NZ_DJUS01000096.1:0-184 GCF_002438365.1 Pseudomonas sp. UBA6276 | reverse complement strand
AGTCGGTCTGCATCGGTCCGGCGCCTGCCAACCTGTCCTATCTGCACATCCCGGCAATCATCGCCGCTGCCGAAGTGACTGGCGCCACCGCCATTCACCCAGGCTATGGCTTTCTCGCCGAGAACGCGGACTTTGCCGAGCAAGTCGAGAAATCCGGTTTTGCCTTCATCGGCCCGACTGCCGA
>NZ_DJUS01000098.1:0-3869 GCF_002438365.1 Pseudomonas sp. UBA6276 | reverse complement strand
GCTGCGAGCCGATGTGGCAGTCCACGCCCACCACGTCGAGGTTGGGCAGTTGCGCGGCACGCACATAGACGTCTTCGGCAGCCGCGATGTCGATGCCGAACTTGTTCTCTTTCAGACCGGTGGAAATGTACGGATGGGTGCCCGCGTCGACATCCGGATTGACCCGCAGCGACACTGGAGCCCGCACGCCCAGCTCGGCGGCCACTTCCTGCAGGCGCTCCAGTTCGTCAGTGGATTCGACGTTGAAGCAATGCACGCCCACTTCCAGGGCGCGGCGCATGTCGGCGCGGGTCTTGCCGACGCCGGAAAACACCGCGCGATCGGCGCGCCCGCCAGCGGCCAGCACGCGCTCCAGTTCGCCGCCCGAAACGATGTCGAAACCGGCGCCCAGACGCGCCAGGACATTGAGCACGGCCAGGTTGGAGTTGGCCTTCACGGCGAAGCAGACCAGCGAGGAGGTGCCCTGCAGGGCATCGGCGTAGGCGTTGTACTGCGCCTCGATGTGGGCGCGCGAGTAGACGTACGTCGGCGTGCCGAAGCGCTGGGCCACGGCAGACAGCGCTACGCCTTCGGCGAACAGTTCACCGTCGCGGCGTTGAAAAGCGTCCATGGTGTTCCCTTAGTAATGCTTGTGCGGTTGCGACGACTTGGCTTGGTCTTCGGGGGATTTGCTGTCATCGGGCAAGTACAGCGGGCCCTTTTGACCGCAGGCGGACACCAGGCAGGCAACGGCGACGAGCGCGGCCAGGGAAGAGATCAGGCGCTTCATGGCGAAATCCTTTGTATAAGCAGTAATTGCGCCCGAGTATACCCAGCGCCCGGCATGGTGGCTATGCAGGTGGCCTGCCAGCAGTGCCATCGATCCAGACGGGTGCATTATGCTTTGCATAAACCGCTGGCTGCTCGTATCTTGCCGCCCGTAGCGCGCACAGACACTTTCCGAGGTTCCTGCAATGAGTTTGACCGAAGCCCGTTTCCACGACCTGGTCGATGCCACCCAGCAGGCGCTGGAGGAGTTGCTCGAAGACCACGCCGACGACATCGAGATTTCCGCCGGCATGATGACCATCAAGTTCGACAACGGCAGCCAGCTGATCATCAGCCGCCAGGAGCCCCTGCGCCAGCTGTGGCTGGCCGCACGCTCCGGTGGCTATCACTTCGACTACGACGAAGAGTCGGGCCAGTGGAGCTGCGAGAAATCCGAGGAGCTGCTGGGCGAAGTATTGGCCCGGGCCGTCAAGGAGCAAGCCGGCGTCGAGCTGGACTTCGAAGAGATCTGATGATTGTGAGCCAGCCTGCACGCGCGCCCAAGCCTCTCTACAGCAATGTCAGCCCCTCGGTACAGTCACCCTGCGTGAGCTTGTGCCGACTGGACGAAGAGCGGGTCTGTCAGGGGTGTTTCCGCCACGTCGAGGACATCAGGGCCTGGCGCTCGGCCGATGACGACACTCGGCGCGAAATCATCGCGGCTGCCGAGCAGCGCCGGTTGCAGGCGCTGGCGGCGCCTGCGGACGATCGATAAAGCCTCTGCCGCTCAGGCAGGTTCGGCCACCGTCAGGATGGTCAGCAACGACTGCGCGTGCTCGGCCGCTTCATGGCCCAGGCTGGTCAGGTAGCCGCCGTCAGGCTTGGTGATCAGTTCCTTGTCATGCAGGCGACTGGCGGCTGCGATGGCCGCGGGCGACGCGGTGTGGTGGATTTTCAGACCTTCCATGGTGTTGCCGAGGTTGAACAGGGCAAGGATTTCCAGCTCGGCAACCAGTTCCGGGGTGTAGGACGACATAGGCGCTCCCGACTTTCTTATGGAATGAACGACAGCGCCGAATGGCGCTGTGCGCTGTACCCCTGATGCGGTGGCAGCGGGGTTTTTCCAGTGTAGTCAGCCCTGGGCGAACGCGCCTGTGCGGCGTCAGACTTTTTCCGGTGGCAGCTCGGGCAGGGCGCGCAGGGCGGCCTCGTACCAGGCGGTGTCGAAGGGCCGGTCCTGCTCCAGGATGGCGTCGATCTCGATCGCCAACACATGAGCCATCATGTTGAGGATGTCCTCGCGCTCGTAACCGACCAGCGTCAGCTTGTTGAACGTGGCCTTGGCAGCCGGCGGGTTGTCGCTTTCGATCTGGTTCTCGATGGCCTGGGTGAGGGTGGCCTCGGCGAACGCTTCGTCTTCGTCTATCAGGTTGTCGCTCATGGCATGTTCTCGATGGGGTCAATGTCGGATTCTGTGGGGCGCCCTTCGCGGGCAGAGACCCGCTCCCACAGGATGTTCAACACCTACTGTGGGAGCGGGTCTCTGCCCGCGAAGAGGCCGGACCTGCCAGGCGCACTTAGCGAGCCGCCAGCAATTCCCGGCCACGAGCGACGGCTGCACGTACCTGAGCCGGCGCGGTGCCGCCGATGTGATCGCGGGCGTTGACCGAGCCTTCCAAGGTCAATACCTCGAACACATCCGCTTCGATCTGATCGCTGAACTGGCGCAACTCTTCCAGGCTCATTTCCGCCAGGTCCTTGCCGGTGTCCACACCATGCTTCACCGCATGCCCGACGATCTCGTGGCAATCGCGGAACGGCAGGCCACGGCGCACCAGGTAATCGGCCAGATCGGTGGCCGTGGAGAAGCCACGCAGCGCGGCTTCGCGCATCATGGCGTGCTTGGGCTTGATTGCCGGGATCATGTCGGCAAAGGCCCGCAGTGAGTCGCGCAGAGTATCGGCGGCGTCGAACAAGGGTTCCTTGTCTTCCTGATTGTCCTTGTTGTAGGCCAACGGCTGACCCTTCATCAAAGTCAGCAGGCCCATCAACGAACCGAACACCCGGCCACTCTTGCCACGCACCAGTTCCGGCACATCGGGGTTCTTCTTCTGCGGCATGATCGAGCTGCCGGTGCAGAAACGGTCGGGCAGGTCGATGAACTGGAACTGCGCGCTGGTCCACAGCACCAGCTCTTCGGAGAACCGCGACAGGTGCATCATCGCGATGCTGGCCGCAGCGCAGAATTCGATGGCGAAATCACGGTCCGACACGCCGTCCAGCGAGTTGCCACCGACCGCTTCGAAGCCCAGCAGCTGACAGGTCAGCTCGCGGTCGATGGGGTAGGTGGTGCCGGCCAGCGCAGCGCTGCCCAGAGGCATGCGGTTGGTGCGCTTGCGGCAATCGACCAGGCGTTCATGGTCGCGGCTGAGCATTTCGAACCAGGCCAGCAGGTGATGCCCGAAGGTCACCGGCTGGGCCGTCTGCAGGTGGGTGAAGCCTGGCATGATGGTGTCGGCTTCGCGCTCGGCCTGCTCCAGCAGGCCTTGCTGCAGGCGGGTAATTTCTTTCAGGATCAGGTCGATTTCGTCACGCAGCCACAGGCGAATGTCGGTGGCGACCTGGTCGTTGCGGCTGCGCCCGGTGTGCAGTTTCTTGCCGGTCACGCCGATGCGATCGGTCAGGCGCGCCTCGATGTTCATGTGCACGTCTTCGAGGTCCACGCGCCAGTCGAACTGGCCAGCCTCGATTTCCTGCTCGATGGTGCGCAGGCCGTCGACGATGGTGTCGCGCTCCGCGTCAGTGAGCACGCCGACCTTGGCCAGCATGGTGGCGTGGGCGATCGAGCCCATGATGTCATGGCGGTAGAGGCGCTGGTCGAAGTCGACCGATGCGGTGAAGCGGGCGACGAAGGCGTCGACGGNNCCCAGGACTGGTTGGTCTTGTCAGTGCTCATGAATAGGCTCGTGCAAGGCGTGAACGGGAAATTGCCGCGATAATAACAAATGCGGCCTGGGTCTGTTGGCGGCATAGTGCAGATGTCTATTGTCTACATTCACCCCTTCGCAGGCAGCCCTCGCTCCCACAAGTGATCACGTTGACCTGTGGGAGCGGGGCGGGCG
>NZ_DJUS01000116.1:174-15300 GCF_002438365.1 Pseudomonas sp. UBA6276 | reverse complement strand
TGGTTGGGCAGGTTGCCGACGCGCTCGCCCGGGAAGCCCAGGCCGGTGTACTGACCCAGGCCGACCGCGGACATGACGCGATAGATGCTCTCGCCGCCAATGTCGAAGGCCACCTTGCTCATGCCCACGTTACTGGAGTTGATCAGAATCCCGGTCAGGTCAAGCACCGGACCTTCGGTCTTGGTCACGTCCTTGATGGTGTAGCGACCGATCTGCAGCGTGCCTGGGTACACGTCGACCTTGTCGCTGGGTTTCCAGCGACCGGTTTCCAATGCCGCGCTCATGGAGATCGGCTTCATGGTTGAGCCCGGCTCGAACACGTCGATGATCGCACGGTTACGCATGGCCGCCGGCAGCATGGTGCGGCGGTTGTTGGGGTTGTAGGTCGGCTGGTTGACCATGGCCAGCACTTCACCGGTTTTCACGTCCATGATGACCATGCTGCCGGCCTTGGCTTCGTTCTCGGTGATAGCGTTGCGCAGCTCGCGGCTGGCCAGATACTGCAGACGCAGGTCGATGGACAACGCCAAGGTCTTGCCGGCCTTGGCGTTCTTGGTGACCTGTACGTCCTTGATCAGCCGACCACGGCGGTCCTTGATGACCTGACGCTTGCCGGGTACGCCGGCGAGCCACTCGTCATAGGCCAGCTCGACGCCTTCACGGCCGTGATCGTCGAGGTCGGTGAAGCCGACCATGTGCGCGGTCACGTCGCCCGCCGGGTAGAAACGACGGAATTCCTCGATGCCGTAGACACCGGGGGTTTTCAGGTCGAGTACCGACGCGCCTTGTTCGGGGGTCAGGCCGCGGACCAGGTAGATGAATTCCTTGCTCGCCTGAGCTTCCAGACGCTCGGCCAGAGCCTTGGGGTCTTGCCCGAGCGCGCGTGCGAGCGCAGGCCACTTGTCCTTGGCCAGCTGCATTTCCTTGGGGTTGGCCCACAGGGTGGTCACCGGCGTACTCACGGCCAGAGGCTCGCCATTACGGTCGGTGATCAGGCCGCGGTGCGCGGGAATGGGGATGTGCCGCATGCTGCGCGCGTCGCCCTGACCGATCAGGAAGTCACGATTGATCACCTGCAGGTAGACGATCTGCGCAACGATGCCGCCGACCAGCAGCAGGAGCAGGCCGACCATCAGGCGGAACCGCCACGGGAACAGTGCCCCGTCGAGCTTCATCATGGCGACACCATGCGAATTTCAGTGGCATCCGGGATGCGCATCTTCAACTGTTCGGTGGCCAGGGATTCGATACGGCTGTGTGCGGTCCAGGTGCTTTGTTCCAGGATCAGACGACCCCATTCGGCCTGCGCCTTGTCGCGCTCGCTCAGCTCGCCGTAAAGCGTGTTGAGCAGTTGCCGATTGATGTGCGCGCTATAGGAAACGCCAATGGCCGACACCAGCACGGCGACGAACAGCAGCAGCATGAGGAAACTGCCGCCCGGTAGCGGCTTGTTGAGCAGCTTGCTCATCGCAGCTTCTCCGCGACACGCATGACGGCACTGCGCGAGCGCGGGTTGGCCTTGAGCTCGGCTTCGGAAGCGAATTGCGCCTTGCCATGCAGCTTGACCTTGGGCACGAAGGCTTCGAACCGCACCGGCAGGTTGCGCGGCAGGTTGTCGGCTTCGCCCTTGGTGAGCTTGCGCATGAACAGTTTGACGATGCGGTCTTCCAGGGAATGGAAGCTGATCACCACCAGGCGACCACCGATTTCCAGAGCATCAAGGGCAGCCTCCAGGCCCGCCTCGAGGTCGGCCAGCTCATTGTTGACGTGGATACGCAGTCCCTGGAACGCGCGAGTTGCAGGGTTCTTGCCCTTCTCCCACGCCGGGTTGGCGACCTTGAGCACTTCGGCCAGGTCGGCGGTGCGCTCGAACGGCTGCACTTCGCGGCGCTCCACTACCGCACGGGCCATGCGACGAGCGAACCGCTCTTCGCCGTATTCCTTGAACACGCGGGCGATTTCCTCCTCGGCGGCGGTCGCGATGAACTGCGCCGCACTTACACCCCGTGTCGGGTCCATGCGCATGTCCAACGGGCCGTCGTGAAGGAAACTAAAGCCGCGCTCGGCATCGTCGAGTTGCGGCGAGGAAACGCCCAGGTCGAGCAGGATGCCGCTGACCTTGCCATGCATGCCGCGCTCGCGCACTTCGGCACCGAGCTCGGCAAAGCTGCGCTGTACAATGACAAAGCGGCCGTCTTCGGCCGCCAGCGCTTGCCCGGTGGCAATCGCTTGAGGGTCCTTGTCGAACCCCAACAAGCGGCCATCGGGCCCCAGGTGCTGCAGGATCAGGCGGCTGTGGCCACCCCGGCCGAAAGTGCCGTCCAGATAGCAACCATCGTCGCGCACGGCCAGAGCCTCGACAGCTTCGTCGAGCAGCACGGTGATGTGATTGAAGCCGCTATCAATAGTCACAAGATCAAATCACGCAATTCTTCGGGCATGGCGCCCGGTTGTTGTATAGCTGCAAGGTCTGCCGCACTTACGGCATTCCACGCACCCTCGTCCCACAATTGAAACTTGTTCAGTTGGCCGACCAGCATCGCGTGCTTGTCCAGCCGGGCGTACTCGCGAAGACGCGGGGGCACCAGAAAACGTCCACTGCCATCGAGTTCGAGGTCGACGGCATTGCCGATGAGCAGGCGTTGCAGACGGCGGTTGCTTTCCACCAACGATGGCAAGGCCCGCAGCTTGGCCTCGATGAGTTCCCATTCATCCAGTGGATAGACACACAGGCAAGGGTCGACGGTATCGACCGTGATGATCAGCTGACCGGAGCATTTGGAATCCAACTCGTCACGATACCGACTCGGCATGGCGAGCCGTCCCTTGGCATCGAGGTTGATCGGATTAGCTCCACGAAACACGTCGCGTTTCCCCTGAACTCAGATTTTTAAGCTCGAAAAACCCACTTTTCGCCACTTCCCGCCACTCGCGCACACTATAGGAACCCCCCTACCACACCGTCAAGGCGCGTCTGTAGGGAAAAGCCTTATAGATCGGAGATTTAGAACACAAAAGGAAGGGAAAGCGGTATTTGAGACACGCGAGGGAGGGATAAAGCCGTTAGAGTTCAAGCATCTGCGTCTTGAACTTAAAGTAGAGTCTCAAGACTAAGAATTTTTCGACATTACCGGAGGGGATTTGGTTGCCTTTTTTTGCGGGGAATACAGCAGTACGCGAAGTAAAAGGTGGAGAGTCGATCTGTAAGCCGGGTTTTGTCGAGGACAGTCATTCCTCTACGATGGCCATCGCTGGACACCTCTAGCAACCTACCCGGTTCCAACGCGGGCCGCGCCATATGGAACCCTATTTGGTCTTGCTCCGAGTGGGGTTTACCTAGCCACGAACTGTTGCCAGACGTGCGGTGCGCTCTTACCGCACCTTTTCACCCTTACCGGCGCTTGCGCGCTTAGGCGGTTATTTTCTGTGGCACTTTCCGTAGGCTCNNGCCCTATGGAGCCCGGACTTTCCTCCCCCCGCTTGCCCAGCAACGAGTTGCGGAACAAAAACGGGCAGCGACTGTCCGATCGACTCTCCGGCGCGCAGGTTAACGACATGCACCGGCCAGGACAAGCTTTAATCGCACCGATCGGGTCATACCTGGGCCGGAATCACGTCTTCTGCTTTTCCAGCGCCACTTGATAGAGCAGATTCTTGCGCACGCCAGTGATCTCTGCCGCCACGGCAGCGGCGCGCTTGAGCGGCATTTCCGCCAGCAGCACATCCAGAATGCGCATGACCTCAGTGCTGACCGCCTCATCACTGACCGGCGCGGTCCAGCCTGCCACCAATACCACGCACTCGCCCCGCTGCTGATTGCTGTCGGCTTCCACGAATGCAAGCAGCTCTGCCAGCGGCAAACCCTTGAGGGTTTCGAAGGTTTTCGTCAGTTCGCGCGCCAGCAATGCCGGACGCTCACCGCCGAAGACCTTTTCCATGTCCTGCAGGCATTCGAGTATGCGATGGGGCGCTTCGTAGAAGATCAAAGTGCGCGGCTCCTCCCTCACCTGCTCAAGGCGCGCGCAGCGACCGGCGGTCTTGGCGGGCAGAAAACCTTCGAAGATGAAACGGTCCGATGGCAATCCTGCAGCCGACAGGGCTGCGATCAGCGCGCAGGGACCGGGCACCGGCACCACTTGCACACCCGCGGCACGCGCCTGACGCACCAGGTGATAACCGGGATCGGAAATCAGCGGCGTACCCGCATCGGAAATCAGCGCCACGTCATCGCCAGCCAGCAATCGCTGGATGAAACGGCTGCCCTCGTCGCGCTCGTTGTGTTCGTGGCAGGCGGCCAGCGGCGTATTCAATCCGAAGTGCTGCATCAGGCGCACCGAATGACGTGTGTCCTCGGCTGCAATCAGCGCCACCTCGCCCAGGATCTTCAGCGCACGTGCGCTCATGTCGTCCAGATTGCCGATGGGCGTGGCCACTACATAAAGTGTGCCCGGGGTGGAATTAGAAGCGCTTGAAGCAGTCACAGCACACACCTTGTCGTTCGGCCAAACCCGCATTGTACAGGCTCTACGCCACCCAGTGCTTGCCCAGCGATCCGGCGCAGTCGACGTGAAACATTTGCTCGTCCTATATAAGGACGGACTAGCCTTCTTCGTCGCACCCTGGCCGATGCTTGGGTACACTTGCCCGTCTATTGATCGAGTAAATCAGGAAGATATCCATGACAGCCTGCCTGCGGCTTCTATCTGCCCTATGCCTCGCCGCCTTGCTGGCTGCGTGCGCCAGTTCGCCTTCATCCAATCTCGGTGAGCTGCCCCGCACACCGGACGCCACCGTGGAACAGTTGCTCGAACGCGCCAGCGCCAGCAAGTCGCCGGAAGAGGCGGCGGTCCTGCGCCTGAGCGCGGCGGATCAGGCCGCTCGCCAGGGCGACTCGGCTCGCGCTACCCAGATCCTGCAGCAGGTGCGCATCGAACTGCTCAAGCCGGGCCTGCAGATACTGGCCAGCACCTTGAACGCGGAGCTGGCACTGACGCGCAATGACGCCAAGGCCGCGCTGGCCGCGCTCGATCATCCAAGCCTGCAGCGCCTGGGCGAGTTGCCCGCCGACCAGCAGGTGCGTACCCACCTGGTTCGTGCTCGCGCACTGGAAGCCGATGGCCAGATCCTGGCTGCCGCACGCGAGCGGGTGTTCATCGCGCCCCTGCTCAGCGGTGACGCCGCCGCCCAGAACCATGAGGCCATCTGGGCCTTGGTGGGCTCGCTGCCCGTCGAGCAACTACAGAATCAAGGCACCGACGACTTCGCCGGCTGGTTGAGCCTGGCCCTGGCAGTCAAATCCGCCGGCACCCTGGAACAGCAGCAAGCAGCCATCGATACCTGGGTAGCCCAACACGCCGCCCATCCGGCCGCGCGACAGCTACCTGCGCCTTTGGTCAAACTCAAGGCCCTGGCCAGCCAGCCCCTGACTCGCATCGCCCTGCTGCTGCCGCAGGATGGGCAGCTTGCAGGCGTGGCTCGCGCCCTGCGCGAAGGCTTCATGGCGGCCTACTATCAGGCCCAGCAAGCCGGTCAGAAGCCGCCGGTGATCGACGTGATCGACAGTTCGCGCCTGACTTCGCTCGACGATTTCTACCGCCAGGCTCAGGCCCAAGGCGTGCAACTGGTGATCGGCCCGCTGGAAAAGCCACTGGTCAAACAGCTGGCCGCACGTGCGCAATTGCCCCTTCCGACCCTGGCACTGAACTACAGCGACACCAACCAGATGGGGCCGCCCCAGCTGTTCCAGTTCGGTCTGGCCGCCGAAGACGAAGCGCGCGAAGTGTCGCGCCGTGCTCGCGCCGACGGCTTGCACAGCGCCGCCGCGATGATTCCCAAAGGTGACTGGGGTGACCGCGTGCTCAACGCATTCCGCCAGGACTGGGAAGCCAACGGCGGCACCTTGATCGCAGCCGAACGCGTCGACCAACCGGTGCAACTGGCGCAGCAGATTGCCGACATGCTCAATGTGCGCAACGCCGGCGGCGGGCTGCAGAGCAGCAGCGGCGCCCAGGGCTCGCGGCGTCAGGACATTGATTTCATCTTCCTGGCCGCTACACCTCAGCAGGCGCAGCAGATCAAGCCGACCCTGAACTTCCAGTACGCCGGTGATCTTCCGGTCTACGCCACTTCGCACGTGTTCAGCGCCAGTGGCGACCAGGCTCAGTACAACGACATGACCGGCATTCGCTTCTGCGAAACGCCCTGGTTGCTCGACGCCAGCAATCCACTGCGCCAGCAGGTCACTCGGCAGTGGCCACAGGCCAACGGCAGCATGGGCCGGCTGTACGCCATGGGCGTGGACGCCTACACCCTGGCCGCCCGTCTGGGCCAGCTCAAGGCCTTGCCTGACAGCCGCGTCGAAGGCTTGTCCGGCAACCTGGGCATGGGCGCCAACCAACGCATCGAACGCCAACTGCCCTGGGCGCAGTTCGTCGGTGGCCAAGTCCAGCGCCTGCCCAACACCACGCCGTAATGTCGCTGAGCCCTCGCCAGAAGGCGGGTCGCGAGGCCGAGCAGCAGGCCCTGGAGCACTTGTGCGCACAGGGCCTGGAGCTGCTGGCGCAGAACTGGCTGTGCAAACGAGGCGAGCTTGATCTGGTCATGCTAGAGGGCGATACAGTAGTATTCATCGAAGTCCGCTATCGCCTGCACGCACAATGGGGTGGAGCATTGGCCAGTATCGATGCCCGCAAGCGCGAAAAGCTGGTGTTGGCCGCGCAGTATTTCCTCCTCAGGGAAACACGCTGGGCCCAGCACCCGTGCCGTTTCGACGTGATCGCCCTGGAAGGCACCGGTACCCAGGCCACGCGCCTGAACTGGATACGCAATGCCTTCGACAGCTGATACCTGACACCCCAGCCACGCGTTCTCGCTCTTTGCTTTGCGGGCTGCACATTCTTGTTGTGCCGGGAACCGCCGCCGCGTTGCGGTCTTGCCCGACCAGCCGCTTTACTTAAGGTCACCTTGATGGACATGCAATCCCGAATTCGCCAGCTTTTCCAGGCCAGTATCGATACCAAGCAACAGGCGATGGAAGTCCTTGCACCGTACATCGAACAAGCCAGCCAGGTCATGGTCGGCGCCCTGCTCAGCGACGGCAAGATGCTTTCCTGCGGCAACGGCGGCTCGGCCGGCGATGCCCAGCACTTCTCATCCGAGCTGCTCAACCGCTTCGAACGCGAACGCCCCAGCCTGCCCGCCATCGCCCTGACCACCGACAGTTCGACGATTACCTCGATCGCCAACGACTACAGCTACAACGAGGTATTCTCCAAGCAGATCCGCGCGCTGGGACAGCCCGGCGACGTGTTGCTGGCCATCTCCACCAGCGGCAACTCGGCCAACATCATCCAGGCCATCCAGGCCGCCCACGACCGTGACATGGTGGTGGTTGCCCTGACCGGCCGCGACGGGGGTGGCATGGCCTCCCTGCTGCTGCCTGAAGACGTCGAGATCCGCGTGCCTGCCAACGTCACGGCACGCATTCAGGAAGTTCACCTGCTGGCGATCCACTGCCTCTGCGACTTGATCGACAGCCAACTGTTCGGGAGTGAAGAATGAAGCGTACCCGCCTTGCCCTAGTGGCTCTGAGCCTGGCCTTGAGCGTCACCGGCTGCAGCTCGGTCCTGACTGCTACCCGCGATAACCCGATCGACGATGACCGCGGTACCCGCACCCTGGGCAGCAAGATCGACGACTCGCTGATCGAAACCAAGGTGTCGGTGAATATCGCCAAGGCCAATGTCGATCTGGACAAGAATTCCCACATCGTCGTGACCAGCTACAACGGCGTGGTCCTTCTCGCCGGCCAGACCCCGCGCGCCGAGCTCAAGACCCTCGCCGAGCAGGCGGCCAGTGAAGTTCAGCGGGTCAAGAAAGTCCACAACGAAATCCAGGTGCTGGCGCCGTCTTCGCTGCTGGCGCGCAACAACGATGCCTGGCTGACCACCAAGATCAAGACCCAGATGCTGGCCGACAGCGCCATCCCAGGCTCGCGCATCAAAGTGGTCACCGAGAACGGCATCGTCTACCTGCTGGGTCTGCTGACCCAGGCCGAGGCTACCCGGGCCACCAACCTGGTCCAAGGCGTTTCCGGGGTGCAGAAAATCGTGAAATTGTTCGAGTACATCGACTGACTGTCGACGCCGCCCTTCCTGGGCAGTACGAGCGCAACAAAAAAGGCGATCCTTGCGGATCGCCTTTTTTCATTTCACCACTTTCAGGCTCGGACGCCCGGAAGGCCGTGGCGGTGGGCTGCCCGGTGGCGGGGCATCGTCGTCGGATTCGACGATGTCCTCGAACTCGGCGTCCTCCTCGTCCAACTCTGGCGACTCCAGGTCGAAGACCATGCCCTGACCGTTCTCGCGAGCATAGATGCCGAGAATGGCGCCCGTAGGCACGAACAGCGTGTGCGATACGCCGCCGAAGCGACCGTCGAAACTGACCGCTTCGTTATCCATATGCAGATTGCGTACGGCGCTGGGCGACACGTTCAATACGATCTGGCCATCGCTGGCAAAACCTTGCGGGACCCGAACCGAGGGGTACTCGGCATTGACCAGCATGTGGGGGGTGCAGTCATTGTCGACGATCCACTCGTACAGCGCGCGGATCAGATAGGGACGACTGGAGTTCATCAACGGCTCCTCAAAACCTAGCGCATTTCACGTTCAGCGGCAGACAGGCTGGCCTTGAAGGCCTCCCGCGCGAACTGACGTTCCATATAGTCGAGCAGCGGCTTGGCGGGCCGCGGCAGTTCGATACCCATGATCGGCAAGCGCCAGAGTATCGGCAGTAGACAGCAGTCGACCAGACTTTGCTCCTCACTGAGGAAGCAGGGCTTGTCAGCGAACAGGGCCGACACGCCGGTGAGGCTTTCGCGCAGCTCCTTGCGCGCCTGAACACGGGCGGCTTCCTTGCTGCGCGGATCCAGGATCAGGTCGGCCAGGCCGCACCAATCCCGCTGGATGCGGTGGATCAGCAGCCGGCTGTTGGCGCGCGCTACCGGATACACCGGCAGCAGCGGCGGGTGCGGATAGCGTTCGTCGAGGTATTCCATCACCACGGTCGATTCGAACAGGGCCAGGTCCCGGTCGACCAGCGTCGGCGTGCTGCCGTAGGGGTTCACTTCGATCAGCCGGGGTGGCAGGCGACCGCCTTCCACGTTGATGATCTCTGCGCTGACGCCTTTCTCGGCGAGAACGATGCGCACCCGATGAGAATAGTGGTCGGCGGGGTCGGAGTAACAGGCCAACCGATTGGTCACGCCCATGGCGGTCCTCCTCGCGTATAGAGTATGAATGCAAAAACGAGCGCCACCGGCAGGGGGCGCAAGCAAGCCGCGAAGTTTACCGCACTTTCAACCCACGTCCTTCCAGTATTCGCGTTTCAGCAAGTAAGCGAGGAGGATCAGCAGCGCCAGGTACAGCAATACGTACAGGCCAATCTGCCGGCTTTTGGTCTGTACCGGGTCGGCCGAGTAGGCCAGAAACGCCACCAGGTTCCTGACCTTGTCGTCGAATTGCCGAGCGTCGAGGCTACCGGTACCGGGTGTGACGCGCAGACGCGTGCACGGCTGCGCCGTCGGCTCGGCACAGTCGAGTACCTGACGGCCCTGCAGGCTTTCCAGCACATTGGGCATGCCGACGTTGGGGTAGACGGTATTGTTCACACCCCAGGGCCGCGCCGGGTCGGCGTAGAAGCCGTGCAGGTAGGCGTACAGCCACTCACTGCCCCTGACCCGGGCGATCAGGGTCAGGTCGGGGACCTCGGCGCCGAACCATGCCTTGGCATCGTCCGGCAGCAAACGTGTCTGCATGGGGTCGGCAATACTCGCCCCTGCTGGCGCCAAGGTCTGCAACATCTGTTCATAGGGTATGCCCAAATCGTCGGCCACCGTCTGGTACCGCTGAAATTGCGTGCCATGGCAGCCCATGCAATAGCCGACAAAGGTGTTCGCACCGTCGCGCAAAGCAGCCTTGTCGGTCACGTCGATCACCCTAGGTTGCACGCCAGAGGCGACGGGTGCCGCAAGGACCGTCAGCGGCGACAACAACAGCAGCACAAACGCAATCAGCGCTCTCATCGGCTTGGAATCCGATCGGGCACCGGCCGGGTGATTTCCCGACGTGTGTACAGCGGCATCGCCAGGAAATAGCCGAAGTACAGCACCATGCACACCCGTGCCGCCCAGGTCGTGGCGGCTGTGGCCGGTTGCATGCCCAGGTAGCCCAGCGCCACGAACGCCATGCAGAACAGCGCCAGCGCAGTGCGGCTGAGCCATCCCTTGTAGCGCATCGACTTCACCGGGCTGCGGTCCAGCCAGGGCAGCACGAACACAATGGCGATCGCCAGGCCCATGGCGCACACCCCCATGAGCTTGTCGGGCACGGCGCGCAGAATCGCGTAGAACGGAGTGAAATACCAGGCCGGCGCGATGTGCTCTGGCGTCTTGAGCACGTTCGCGGGCTCGAAATTGGCCGGTTCCAGAAAGTACCCGCCCATCTGCGGAAAGAAGAACACCACGGCACTGAACACGAACAGAAATACCGCCACCCCGAGCAGATCCTTGACCGTGTAGTAGGGATGAAAGGCAATGCCGTCCAGCGGTTTGCCGTCCGCATCGCGCAGGCGCCTGATGTCGATGCCGTCGGGGTTGTTCGAGCCCACCTCGTGCAGCGCCAGAATGTGCAGCACCACCAGCGCCACGATCAGCAGTGGCAAGGCCACCACATGCAAGGCGAAGAAGCGGTTCAAGGTCACGCCCGAGACCAGGTAGTCACCGCGAATCCACTGGGCCAGATCCGCGCCTACGATAGGGATGGCACCGAACAGCGAGATGATCACCTGCGCCCCCCAGTACGACATCTGTCCCCACGGCAGCAGATACCCCATGAAGGCCTCCGCCATCAGCAGCAGATAGATCGACATGCCGAACACCCACACCAGCTCGCGCGGTTTCTGATAGGAGCCATACAGCAGGCTACGGAACATGTGCAGGTAGATCACGATGAAGAACGCCGAAGCGCCGGTGGAATGCAGGTAGCGCAGCAGCCAGCCATATTCGACGTCGCGCATGATGTATTGGATGGACGCGAAAGCCCCCTCGGCCGTGGGCGTGTAGTTCATGGTCAGCCAGATGCCGGTGAGCAACTGATTGAACAGCATCAGCAGCGCCAGAGATCCGAAAATGTAGAAAACATTCAGATTCTTCGGGACGTAGTACTGGCTCAGATGGTCGCGCCACACCCTGCCCACCGGTAGGCGCGCTTCGATCCACTGCAACAGGCCTTGCATCAGGCACGCTCCCCATCGATACCCAGCACGAGCACATCGGCGCTTTCGTAGTAATGCGGTGGCACGGCGAGGTTCAAGGGTGCGGGCTGCGCCTTGTAGACACGCCCGGCCAGATCGTAGTGCGAGCCATGACAGGGGCAGAAATACCCGCCCTGCCAGTCGGGCCCCAGGTCGGCTGGCGCAACCTCGGGCCGGAAGGTGGGCGAGCAACCCAGGTGCGTACAGATGCCGACCACCACCAGCACCTCGGGCCGGATGGCGCGCAATGCGGCGTCGACATACGTTGGCTGGTCCGAGTCGCGCGATTCGGGATCGGCCAGATGGTCGATGTCGTGGGCAAGATTGTCGAGTACCTGCGGCGTGCGTCGGCAGATGAAAACGGGTTGGCCGCGCCAGCGAGCGACCATCTGCTGCCCGGGCTCGATCTTGGCAATGTTGACCTTGACCGGCGCAGCGGCGGCGCGAGCTTTGGCGCTGGGTTGCCATGAAGCCACGAACGGCACCGTTGCGCCGACCGCACCGGCAGCGCCTACCAGCGCCGTGGTTCTGACCAGAAAGCGACGGCGACCCTGGTCGATGTCACACACCCCGCTCTGCTCGTCCGCCATCCTCTACCTTAGCCTGCTGCAACAGGCATCTGCATTGTCCAGCGCGCAGTGTACCAGCGCCTCTCACGGATGACGGGCGAAAAAAAACCCGGCTCGCGAGAACCGGGTTTTTTCTGGAACGAAGACGCGAATTAACGCTTCGAGTACTGCGGACGCTTACGCGCTTTACGCAGACCGACTTTCTTACGTTCAACTTCACGAGCATCGCGAGTCACGAAGCCTGCTTTACGCAGGGCCGGACGCAGTGCTTCGTCGTAGTCCATCAGTGCACGGGTGATACCGTGACGGATCGCACCGGCCTGACCGCTGACACCACCACCGATGACGGTGACGTAGATGTCGAACTTCTCGGTGTTCTCGGTCAGCTCCAGCGGCTGGCGAACTACCATGCGGGCAGTTTCACGACCGAAGAAGGTGTCCAGAGTGCGATTGTTGATGGAGATGTTACCGGTGCCCGGACGCAGGAAAACGCGAGCGGTTGCGGTCTTGCGACGGCCAGTGCCGTAATTTTGAGTCGCCGACATAATGAACTATTCCGTTAAAACTTCAGTTCTTGGGGCTGCTGAGCAGTATGAGGGTGAGCAGCGCCCGCATAGACTTTCAGCTTACGGTACATGTCGCGACCCAGCGGGTTCTTGGGCAGCATGCCCTTAACCGCGGTCTCGAGCACGCGCTCTGGCGCCTTGGCGATCAGCTTTTCGAAGTTGATCGACTTGATACCGCCCGGGAAACCGGAGTGGGAGTAGTAGATCTTGTCAGTGGTTTTGGCACCAGTGACACGCACCTGCTCGGCGTTGATGACGACAATGTAGTCGCCGGTGTCAACGTGAGGAGTGTACTCAGGCTTGTGCTTGCCACGCAGACGGCTCGCGATTTCTGTAGCCAGACGACCCAGGGTCTGACCAGCAGCATCAACGACGAACCAGTCGCGCTTTACTGTTTCCGGTTTAGCAGTAAAAGTTTTCATTCTTTATAGCCTCAGGGGCCGCCCAGCAAAAAGAGACGGCGGATCTTACTGAATAGTGCTTACTTTGACAAGTCAAAGGCAGCCGGGCACGGGACACTTTTGGGGGGCTCGGGTCTTCGCGTCACATACACGGCAAAATTCTTCCGGGAGGGGGGCATCACTTCCACTTCACAGAGAGGGGCCGAATTATCCAGATTGCGAAAAAAATATCAACCTGCTTTTATGATTCCTTTGCCAAGAGGAGTCACCGATGCACTATCGCAAGCTGGGACGTACCGATCTGAACGTGAGCGCGCTGTGCCTGGGCACCATGACCTGGGGCGAGCAGAACACCGAGGAGCAAGGCTTCGCGCAGATAGAAAGGGCCAAGGCGGCCGGCATCAATTTCCTCGACACGGCGGAAATGTACCCCGTGCCACCGCGTCCGGAAACCTATGCCGCCACCGAGCGGGTGATCG
Source organism: Pseudomonas sp. UBA6276 (assembly GCF_002438365.1). Classification (NCBI taxonomy): domain Bacteria; kingdom Pseudomonadati; phylum Pseudomonadota; class Gammaproteobacteria; order Pseudomonadales; family Pseudomonadaceae; genus Pseudomonas; species Pseudomonas sp. UBA6276. The sequence goes on along the minus strand of NZ_DJUS01000116.1, from coordinate 1,972 downwards.
GCAACTGGTTCAAGCGCCAGGGCGACCGCGCCGACTGGATCCTGGCGAGCAAGATCGCCGGCCCCGGCAACGGCATCAGCCATATCCGCGATGGCCAGCTTAAATTCAACCGCGAGCACATCGTCGCGGCCCTGGATGCCAGCCTGCAGCGGTTGCAGACCGACTGGATCGACCTCTATCAGTTGCACTGGCCGGAACGCAGCACCAACTTCTTCGGCAAGCTGGGCTATCAGCACACCCAGGACCACCTCGACACACCGTTGCAGGAAACCCTGCAGGTGCTCGACGAACAGGTCAAGGCCGGCAAGATCCGGCATGTCGGGCTGTCCAACGAAACGCCGTGGGGCACGATGAAGTTCCTGGGTCTGGCCGACAGCGGCAACCTGCCCCGCCCGGTGTCCATCCAGAACCCGTACAACCTGCTCAACCGCACCTTCGAGGTCGGCCTGGCCGAAGTGGCGATCCGCGAGCAATGCGGGCTGCTGGCCTACTCGCCCCTGGCGTTCGGCATGCTCTCGGGCAAGTTCGAGAACGGCGCACGTCCGGCCGGTAGCCGTCTGGCCCTGTTCAGCCGTTTCACCCGCTACGCCAACGACCAGGCCATCGCTGCCACCAGCCGCTACGTGGCGCTGGCCCGCGAACACGGTCTGGACCCGGCGCAGATGGCCCTGGCCTTCGTGACCGCGCAGCCGTTCGTGACCAGCAACATCATCGGCGCGACCTCGCTGGAACAACTGGACAGCAACCTGGCGAGCATCGATCTGCAACTGTCCGAAGAGGTGCTGGCGGGTATCGAGGCGATCCACAAGGCGCAGCCGAATCCGGCGCCGTGACTTTCGATTGCTGCTGTTGCTGATGGCCTCTTCGCGGCCACTGGCCGCTCCTACAGGGACCTGAACATCTTTCGTAGGAGCGGTCAGCGGCCGCAAAGGGATCAATACCCTGCCCCTTCGCGACCTCGCTTGAATCCAGCGGCACTTCGGCCATATCCTGACCGCTTTCACCCCACAAGAATAAAATCATGATCTTCACGCCCCACACGCCTGCGCTGCGGCGCGTCTGCATTCTGGCCACCGATCAGGTCATGGCCTCGACCCTGATGCAGGCCAAGGACTTCTTCCACATGGCCAGCCTGCGCTACGGCAAGCAGCTGGGCCTGGACCGCCATGCGCTCTTCGAGACCCGCCTGGTCAGCCCGGACGGGCTGCCGGTGCGCAGCTTCAGCGAGGTCATGCTGCCGGTGGACGGTGGTCTGGAAGACGCCGACCTGATCATCCTGCCCGCCTGCTGGGGCGACTTCGACAGTGCTGCGGCGCGCTACCCGCAGGTGCTGCCCTGGCTGTGCGCCCAACACGGCCGCGGCGCGGTCCTGTGCGGTGAGGCCAGCGGCGTGTTCTGGCTGGCTGCCAGCGGCCTGCTGGACGGCAAGGAAGCGACCACCTACTGGCGTTTCTTCGAGGAATTCAAGCAACGCTTTCCCGGCGTTCGCCTCAATCAGGACAAGCACCTAACCGACGCGGACAACCTCTTCTGTGCCGGCGGGCCGGTGTCGGCCTGCGACCTGTACATTCACCTGATCGAGCGGTTCTGTGGCGCCCATGTAGCCCAGGCGGTGTCGCGCGATACCCTGTACGAAGTGCAGCGCAGCTATACCCCTGGACGCATTGGCTTCGGTGGCCAGAAGCTGCACCGAGACGTGCCGATCCTGCACATCCAGCAATGGCTCGAAGAGCATTTCGCCGAGAAGTTTCGTTTCGAGGACGTAGCCCGCGAGCGCGGCATGAGCATCCGCAACTTC
>NZ_DJUS01000116.1:0-146 GCF_002438365.1 Pseudomonas sp. UBA6276 | reverse complement strand
GGCGACAAGCCGCTGCATTACCTGCAGCGGCTGCGCATCGAAACTGCCAAGGGGCTGCTGTCAGGTACCCGCAAGAGCGTCAAGACGATCAGCTATGAAGTGGGGTACGACGATGCGAGCTTCTTCGCGCGGCTGTTCCGCCAGCA
>NZ_DJUS01000121.1:0-16108 GCF_002438365.1 Pseudomonas sp. UBA6276 | reverse complement strand
AGGCGCTTGACCTTCTTGTCGTCGACGAAGTTGTAGTAGTCCTCGGTGGTCAGCTTGGGCAGGCGGGTCGCCTCGATCAATTGCTTGACCTGGGCAGCGCGTGCCTTCTCCTCGACCTTCTCCTGCTGCTGGCGATTGAGCTCCTGGTCGCGGCGCGCCTTCTCGGCCATGGCTTCCTGGGCGATGCGCTTCTGCGTGTCGTCGATTTCGACCTGGCCCTTGTTCTCCAGGCGCTTCTGTTTCTGCTTGTCCTTGCTGACTTGTTTGACCTGCTTCTGGTTGACCAGTCCAGCTTTCAACAATTGGTCGCGGAGGGAAAGGCTCATGGTGTTCTGCTCACTTATAAAACGGCTCAGCCACAGCTGGGCAGATTCTGTTCCTGACGTTTGGCCTCGCCCCACAGGGCGTCCATGTCTTCCAGGGTGCAATCTTCGATGTTGCGGTGGGTGTCGCGCAATGCCTGCTCGATGAAACGGAAGCGCCGGTCGAACTTGACGTTGGCGCCGCGCAGGGCGTTCTCCGGATCCACCTTGAGGTGGCGAGCCAGATTGACCACGCTGAACAGCAGGTCACCGATTTCCTCGGCCACTGCCGGTGCATCGTCTGCGGCCATGGCCTGAAGCACTTCGTCCAATTCTTCGCGGACCTTGTCCAGCACCGGCAGCGGCCCTGGCCAGTCGAAGCCGACCATCGCCGCGCGCTTCTGCAGCTTGGCTGCGCGCGCGAGAGCGGGCAGCGCGGCAGGTACGTCATCGAGCAGGGACAACTGCTCACCTACCCCGCCTTTTTCCGCGCGTTCCTGGGCCTTGATCTCTTCCCAGCGCTGCTTGACCTGGTGTTCGTCCAGGCGCGGCGTGTCCAGCGCGGCGTACAGATCGCCGGTGGGAAACACGTGGGGGTGGCGTCGAATCAGCTTGCGGGTGATACCGTCGACCACGCCGTCGAATTCGAAACGCCCCTCCTCGCGCGCCAGTTGGCTGTAATAGACCACCTGGAACAATAGATCGCCGAGCTCGCCCTTGAGGTGCTCGAAGTCTTCGCGCTCGATGGCATCGGCCACTTCGTAGGCTTCTTCCAGGGTGAACGGGACAATGCTGGCGTAGGTTTGCTTCACATCCCACGGGCAACCGTGCTGCGGGTCACGCAGCCGGGCCATGAGATTGAGCAGGTCTTGCAGTGTGTACATGCTCGGACTCGTTGCAGAGGTGTCGGGATCCGCGAATTCACGGCGTGCGGTTACGCCGTGTCTCGATGATGTTCGGCAGCTGGGAGATCCTGCCGAGCAGGCGCCCGAGGGCGTCCAGGCCGGGGATCTCGATGGTCAGCGACATCAGCGCGGTGTTGTCTTCCTTGTTCGAGCGGGTGTTGACCGCCAGCACGTTGATCCGCTCGTTGAGCAGGATCTGCGAGACGTCGCGCAGCAGGCCGGAGCGGTCGTAGGCGCGGATGATGATGTCGACCGGATAGGTCAGCACCGGCACCGGCCCCCAGCTGACCTGGATGATGCGCTCCGGCTCGCGACCGCCAAGCTGCAGCACCGAGGCGCAATCCTGGCGGTGGATGCTCACACCGCGCCCCTGAGTGATGTAGCCGACGATGGCATCGCCGGGCAGCGGCTGGCAGCAGCCGGCCATCTGCGTCATCAGGTTGCCCACGCCCTGGATCTGGATATCGCCGCGCTTGCCCGGCTTGTAGCCGGTGGCCTTGCGCGTGACCAGTTCCATCGGCTCGTTGCCGCGCTCGGGCTCGACCAGTTGCTGCGCCGAATTGACCAGATGGGCCAGGCGCAGATCGCCTGCACCCAGGGCGGCGAACATGTCTTCGGCGCCTTTGTGGTTGGCTTTTTCGGCAAGCTGGTCGAAGTCCACCTGGGGCAGGCCCAGGCGGCTGAGTTCGCGCTCCAGCAGCGACTTGCCGGCGGCGACGTTCTGGTCGCGTGCCTGCAGCTTGAACCAGTGGACGATCTTGGCCCGCGCCCGGGACGTGGTGACGTAGCCGAGGTTGGAGTTGAGCCAGTCGCGGCTGGGCGTGCCGTGCTTGCTGGTGATGATCTCGACCTGCTCGCCGGTGTTCAGGCTGTAGTTGAGCGGGACGATGCGGCCGTTGATCTTGGCGCCACGGCAGTTGTGGCCGATCTCGGTGTGCACCCGGTAGGCGAAATCCAGCGGTGTCGCGCCCTTGGGCAGGTCGATGGCGTGGCCGTCGGGGGTGAACACGTAGACCCGGTCAGGCTCGATGTCGACCCGCAACTGGTCGGCCAGGCCGCCGATATCGCCCAGCTCCTCGTGCCATTCCAGCACCTGGCGCAACCAGGAAATCTTTTCTTCGTACTGGTTGGAGGTGGACTTGACGTCGGTGCCCTTGTAGCGCCAGTGCGCGCAAACGCCCAGCTCGGCTTCCTCGTGCATGGCGTGGGTGCGGATCTGCACTTCCAGCACCTTGCCCTCGGGACCGATCACCGCCGTGTGCAGCGAGCGATAGCCGTTTTCCTTGGGGTTGGCGATGTAGTCGTCGAACTCCTTGGGAATGTGCCGCCACAGGGTGTGGACGATCCCCAGCGCGGTATAGCAGTCGCGCATTTCCGGGACCAGCACGCGCACCGCGCGCACGTCGTAGATCTGGCTGAACTCCAGGCCCTTGCGCTGCATCTTGCGCCAGATGGAATAGATGTGTTTCGCCCGCCCGCTGATGTCGGCCTTGACCCCGGTCTCGAGCAGCTCGTTGTGCAACTGGCTCATCACCTCGGTGATGAAGCGCTCGCGATCCAGCCTGCGTTCGTGCAGCAGCTTGGCGATCTGCTTGTACTGATCGGGCTCCAGGTAGCGAAACGAAAGGTCTTCGAGCTCCCACTTGATGTGGCCGATGCCCAAGCGATGCGCCAGTGGCGCGTAGATGTCGAACACCTCGCGCGCGACCCGGTTGCGTTTTTCATCGTCGGCGCCTTTCACCGCGCGGATCGCGCAGGTGCGCTCGGCGAGCTTGATCAATGCGACGCGAACATCGTCGACCATGGCCACGAGCATCTTGCGCAGGTTCTCGACCTGCACCTGCGAGCCCAGCACCATGGACTGGCGCGGGCTGAGGCTGGCGCTGATGGCGGCCATGCGCAGCACGCCATCGATGAGCTTGGACACGGTGCTGCCGAAGCGTCGGCCGACGTCTTCAAGGCTGGCCTTGCCCTCGCGGACGGCCCGGTAGATCACCGCGGCCATCAATGAATCCTGGTCGAGCTTGAGATCGGCGAGGATTTCGGCGATCTCCAGGCCCGCCTGGAAACAGGAGGTGCCGTCGGCCCAGGAGTGCTGGGCCGGGTTGCCCTGCAGCTCGGCGGCCTGGGCGAATTCACAGGCCTGCTTCAGGGCTTCGCGATCCAGCACCAGATCGACGCTGACGATATGATCCAGCCATGCATCGAGATTGATACTGCCGTCCGTATTGATCGGCTGGTGTGCTCTCACCTGTACCATGTTGCTTACCTTTCCCTACAACACGCCGAAGCGCATCAACAGTCGCTGGCTATGACCGATGCTGGGCCGGCATCGATCAGGCGTTTCGCGCGCCAGTCGGATTGGACGGGCCGTCCTGGCCCGCTTCAAATAACGCCATGGCCTCGACATGCGCGGTCTGCGGAAACATGTCGAGGATCCCGGCTCGTTTTAGCCTGTAGCCCTGCCTCAACAATTCGACCGTGTCGCGGGCCAAAGTTGCCGGGTTACAGGAGACATACACCAAGCGTTGCGCACCCAGTGCACGGATCGTGCGCACCACCTCGAACGCGCCATCTCGGGGTGGATCCAAGAGTACCGCAGAAAAACCCTCGCGGGCCCACTCGGCGGCGTCCAGAGGCTGCGACAGGTCGCTCTGGTAAAAGTCAGTGTTATGCAAATTGTTGCTGGCGGCGTTGTCGGCAGCCCGCTGCACCATGGCCGCGACCCCTTCGACTGCCACCACCTCGCGCGAGCGCTGGGCCAGCGGCAAGGCGAAGTTGCCCAGCCCGCAGAACAGGTNNCCAGCCAGTCCAGCGCCTGCGCGATCATTGCGTCGTTGACCGCCGCATTGACCTGGACGAAGTCGCCCGGCCGGTAGGCCAGCTCAAGGCTCCAGGGCGCCAGGGCGAAGCCCAGCGAGGCATCCGCCTGCACGGGCGCTGGCTCGCCTTCGCCCTGCAGCCACAGTTGCAGGCTCGCGGCGGCGCAGAAAGCCTGCAGCGCTTGCAGGTCAGTATCGGCCAGCGCGGCGGTGTGGCGAAGCAGCAGCGCCAGTGAAGTCCCTGCGTACAGCTCGACGTGGCCGAGCACCTGGGGTTTGGCAAAGCTGCGCAGCAGCGTCGGCAGCTGTTCGACGACCGGTTGCAGGGCAGGCACCAGCACCTGGCATTGGGTGATGTCGACGATGTCCTGGCTCGCCGCCGCGCGGAATCCCACCGCCAGGTGACGGGCCTTGGGGTCCCAGCGCACGGCCAGCCGAGCACGCCGGCGATAGCCCAGCTCGGGCCCGCTCAGCGGCGCCGCCCACTCCTGCGGCTCGATGCCGGCCACGCGCGACAGCTGCTCGGCGAGCAGGCGCTGCTTGAGGGCCAACTGCTGATCATGGGGCAGGTGCTGAAGGCTGCAGCCACCACAGGTGCCGAAATGCGGGCACGGCGCCGGGCGGCGCAGCTCGCTGGCGACCAGCACGCGCTCGCAACGCGCTTCGACGATCTTGCCGTGGGCATTGAGCACCCGGGCCTCGACCTGCTCACCAGCCAGGGCGCCGCTGACGAACCAGGTGCGCCCTTCGAAAAAGGCGATGCCGCGTCCGTCGCTGGCCAGGCGTTCGATCGGCAGGCGCTGTTTCTTGCCGGTCGGCACTTGCGGCGCACGGGTTCCGCCTGTCGGCTGGAAGCGCAGGCCCGGTTTGGTTCTGGCCATCAGTTGGATGCGTCGAAGATGCCGCTGGACAGGTAGCGATCACCGCGATCGCAGATGATCGCGACGATGACCGCATTGCTCACTTCCCGCGACAGGCGCAGCATGCCCGCCACTGCGCCACCGGACGACACGCCGCAGAAGATGCCTTCTTCACGGGCCAGACGGCGGGTCATGTCCTCGGCTTCCTGTTGCGCCATGTCGATGATCCGGTCGACCCGGTCGGCCTGATAGATGCGTGGCAAATACTGTTCCGGCCAGCGACGGATACCTGGAATGGCAGCGCCTTCCATGGGTTGCAGGCCGACGATCTGCACTGCGGGGTTCTGCTCCTTGAGATAGCGCGAGGTGCCCATGATGGTGCCGGTAGTGCCCATGGAACTGACGAAATGGGTCACGGTACCTGCGGTCTGCTGCCAGATCTCGGGGCCGGTGCTGCGATAGTGCGCCTCGGGGTTGTCGCCGTTGGCGAACTGGTCGAGGAGCTTGCCGCGCCCTTCGCTCTGCATGCGTTCGGCCAGATCGCGCGCGCCTTCCATGCCTTGCTCGCGGGTGACCAGGATCAGCTCGGCGCCATAGGCGGTCATCGCGGCCTTGCGTTCGGCCGTGGAGTTGTCGGGCATGATCAGGATCATCTTGTAGCCCTTGATCGCCGCGGCCATGGCCAGGGCGATACCGGTATTGCCGGAGGTCGCTTCGATCAGGGTATCGCCGGGCTGGATCTGCCCACGTTCTTCGGCGCGGCTGATCATCGACAGCGCCGGGCGGTCCTTCACGGAGCCGGCCGGGTTGTTGCCTTCCAGCTTGAGCAGCAAGGTGTTGCTGGTCTCGCCGGCCAGGCGCTGCAGGCGCACCAGCGGCGTGTTGCCGACGCAGTCGGCGATCGTTAGGTACTGCGGGGTCATGGCGTATTCGCAATCCGGACTGCGGGGGTCGCCTATCATACCGGCAAACGTCGGATACCCATATCACGCAAAGTGCGCACCTTATAGCGTGAAAGCATAAGCAGCCGGCAAGCGCATGTTCAGCCGCAGGCCACGCGCGGTATTCTGCGCCCACAATGCACCGCCCTGGCGGGTCAGGGCATTGCGCGCAATGCTCAGCCCGAGGCCGAAGCCCCCGTCGCCAGGCCGCGATCCGTCGAGGCGCGTGAAGGGATCGAAGATTCTCTGCAGGTCCGCCTCGGCGACACCACCGCCCTCGTCTTCCAGCCACAACAGCCAGTGATCGCCATCACGCTGACCACTCAAGGTCACGCGACCGGCGCTGGGCGAGTGACGAATGGCATTGCGCAAGAGGTTTTCCAGCGCCTGGGCCAGGCTGTCAAGATTGCCCTGCACCCAGCAATCAGCGTCGACTTCGCAGTGCAGTTGGCAGGCCGGCCACTGGCTTTCGAAGCAGGCATTCTCCGCCAGCATGTCCCACAGCGCCTGCACCTGGATCGCTTCGCTGGCCAGCGGCGCGCGCTCGGCATCCAGCCAGGCCAGTTGCAGGGTATCTTCGACCAGACGCTGCATGCCGTCGATCTCGCGACTCAACCGTTCGCGCAGGCGCTGCTCGTCGAGTTCACCTTCGCAGGCCACGCGCAGGCGGCTCAAGGGTGTGCGCAGCTCGTGGGACAGGTCCCGCAGGATCTGCTGCTGCAAGGCGACCGTGCCTTGCAGGCGCTCGGCCATGTGGTCGAAGGCGCGCCCCAGCTCACCCAGCTCATCGCTGCGCGCGGTGGTATTCGCGCTCAGGCGGGCGTTGAGCTGATCGGCACGCCAGGCGTTGGCCTGCTCACGCAGTTGGTTCAGAGGGACGATGAGCATGCGGTACAGCCCGATGCACAACAGCAGGGTGAACACGCCGGGAACCAGCGCGTTGGTCAGCAACGCCCACAACCAGGCGTGCCGGCCGGGTGTGAAGCGCTCGGGCAGGGCCATTACCAGGCTGCCCTGCTCCGGATGCTCGATGAAAGGGATCTGCATCCAGGGCGCGCCCCGCGAACGGCGACTCATGGGCATCTCCAGATGGCGCAGGAACGTCAGGCGCTGCTGTTGTACAGCGTCCAGTGGTCGACTGCTCAAGGAAGTGAGATCAGCCCCCACCACGGCGATGAAACCAGGCTCGCTCGCCGACATCCGCGCAAGCCAGGCATCGACCCCAGCCCGTCCACCTTGCCCATGGGCCTGCTCGGCCGCTGCCGCGTACTGGCGTAAGGCATGCCGTGCGTCGGCGCTCAGGTAGGCGTTGCGCTCCTGCAGGTACTGGCCCCAGTACCAGCTCAGCCAGATCATCAGCAGGCAGAACGCGACCAGCAGTATCGACAGTTTCCAGAACACCGAGTGGCGATGGGGCAGTTTCATGCCTCGCCGCCGCCGAACAGGTAGCCCTTGCCCCACACCGTGCGCAGTTGCTGGCGCTGGTAGCCCAGCGCCTTGAGCTTGCGGCGTATCTGGCTGACATGCATGTCCAGGCTGCGATCGTGCTGCGAATAGCCGCGCTGCAGCACATGTTGATAAAGGAAGGGTTTGCTCAGCACTTCCTCGCGCTGACGGTGCAGGGTATCGAGCAGACGGTATTCGCTAGGCGTCAGCCCCGCCGGCTGGCCGTTGACCGACACATCGGCACTGCGCTCGCAGAACTGCAGCTCGCCCTGTTGCGCCACGCCCTCTCGCGGCTGCACGCGCAGACGCTCCATGGCTACCCGGCGCAGGATGGCTTCCACGCGCACCTGCAGCTCGGCCATGCTGAAGGGCTTGGGCAGGTAGTCGTCGGCACCGCGACGAAAGCCGCTGATGCGATCGGCTTCGGCGCCCAGCGCCGACATCAGAATCACCGGGGTGGCCGAGCTGCGGCGCAGGGCGTACAGCACATCCAGGCCGTTCATGCCCGGCAGCAGGATGTCCATCAGCACCACGTCGAACTGGTTTCGCTCGGCCAGCGCCAGCCCTTCGCGGCCGTTCTGGCACCAGGTCACTTGAAAGCCGCAGCGCCCGAGCTGCTCATGAACGTAGCTGCCCAATACCTGGTCGTCTTCGATGGCCAGGATGGTATGGGCGCCTGCTTGGACGGGATTCATTTTCGCCTGCTAGTGGGTGTCATTCTCAAGTGCGGATTATTGGAGATCACGCCGCAGCAGGCAACCTTTGCTGATCGCTGTTCGCCCACTGACCGCGTTGCACTGCCCTCTTGGGCCCGCCGTCGGTGCGCGTGACTGGCGCATCGTCCCGCCCCCCTGTATTTTCCCCCTATTGCTCAGTCAGAAAGGCGCCTGCGGCGTGTTGAAGAAACTCGGTATCAAAAGCCGCGTGCTGTTACTTGCGCTCACACCGGCCACTTGCATGGCGCTGATTCTGGGCGGCTATTTCACCTGGATGCAGCAGTCCGACCTGCAGCGCCAGTTGCTGCAGCGCGGCGACATGATCTCCGAACAGCTGGCGCCGCTGGCGGCACCGGCGCTGGTGGCCAAGGATCGCGAGCGGCTGGAACGCATCGCTGCGCAATCCCTGGAGCTGACCGACGTGCGCTCAGTGACCTTCCTGGGCGCCGACCGGACCCTGCTCGCCCACGCCGGGCCCATGATGCTCAACGCCGTGCCCATCGGTAACAGCACCCACTCGCTGCAACGCAGTGGCTTCGATGCGACGCGCTACCTGATGCCGGTGTTCGGCCGCCACCGCGATCTGGCCAGTGACGAGGTGCCTGCCGAGGTCGACCACCTGCTGGGCTGGGTCGAGCTGGAGCTTTCCCACGATGGCACCCTGCTGCGTGGTTACCGCAGCCTGTTCGCCAGCCTGCTGCTGATTCTGACCGGTCTGAGCATCACCGCGTTGCTGGCGGCACACATGAGCCGCAGCATCAGCGCGCCGATTCGGCAGATCAAGGACACCGTGACCCAGATCAAGGACGGTAACCTGGAAAGTCGCGTACCGGCCATGGGCAGCCACGAGATGGACGCCCTTGCGGCCGGCATCAACCGCATGGCCGAAACCCTGCAGGACGCCCAGGAAGAACTGCAGCACAGCATCGACCAGGCCACCGAAGACGTCCGGCAGAACCTGGAAACCATCGAAATCCAGAACATCGAGCTGGACCTGGCGCGCAAGGAAGCGCTGGAAGCGAGCCGGATCAAGTCCGAATTCCTCGCCAACATGAGCCATGAGATCAGGACACCACTGAACGGCATTCTGGGCTTCACTCACCTGCTGCAGAAAAGCGAGCTGACTCCGCGCCAGTTGGATTACCTGGGTACCATCGAAAAATCCGCAGACAGTTTGCTGGGCATCATCAACGAGATCCTCGACTTCTCGAAGATCGAGGCCGGCAAGCTGGTGCTCGACAACATTCCCTTCAACCTGCGCGATCTGCTCCAGGACACCCTGACCATCCTGGCGCCGGCCGCCCATGCCAAGCAGCTCGAACTGGTCAGCCTGGTCTATCGCGATACGCCGTTGTCACTGATCGGCGATCCGTTGCGGCTCAAGCAGATCCTGACCAATCTGGTGAGCAACGCCATCAAGTTCACCCGCGAGGGCACGATCGTCGCCCGTGCCATGATGGAAGACGAGAGCGAAGACGGTGTGCAGTTGCGCATCAGTGTGCAGGACACCGGCATCGGCCTGTCCGGCCAGGACGTGCGGGCGTTGTTCCAGGCATTCAGCCAGGCCGACAACTCACTGTCGCGGCAGCCTGGCGGCACCGGTCTGGGGCTGGTGATCTCCAAGCGACTGGTCGAACAGATGGGCGGCGAGATCGGGGTCGACAGTGCTCCGGGCGAGGGTTCGGAGTTCTGGATCAGCCTCAACCTGCCCAAGGCTCGCGACGACGCCGAGGACTTGCCGTCTGCGCCCCTGCTCGGCCGTCGCATCGCCATCGTCGATGGCCATGAACTGGCGCGGCAGGCCTTGCAACACCAGCTCGAAGACTGCGGTCTGGACGTGACCGACTTCAAGTCGCTGGACAAGCTGGTGCTGGCCACCCATGCCGCACGGCAGGCGGGCCAGCCGCTGGACCTCGCGGTGCTGGGCATTACCGCCCACGAAATTTCGCCGGAACGTCTGGCCGTGCAGATCCGCGAGATCGAACAGAGTGGCTGTCAGGTGCTGGTGCTGTGCCCCACCACCGAGCAGGCCCTGTTCCACGCCGCGGTCCCCAACGCCGACCGCCAGCTGCAGGCCAAACCCAGCTGCACGCGCAGGTTGCGTCGCGCGCTGGCCGACCTGATCAACCCCAAGCAGTTGCGCTACGAAAGTCCCGAGAACAGCGGCGAGCGCGCGCCGCGCGTACTGTGCGTGGATGACAATCCGGCCAACCTGCTGCTGGTGCAGACCCTGCTCGAAGACCTGGGTGCCGAAGTGCGCGCGGTGGACAACGGCGCAGCGGCGATCAAGGCGGTACAGGAAGGCGGGCTCGACCTGGTGCTGATGGACGTGCAGATGCCGGAAATGGACGGCCGCGAAACCACCGAGCGCATTCGCGTATGGGAGAGCGCCCAGCTCGGCGCCGCGTTACCCATCGTGGCGCTGACCGCCCACGCCATGGCCAATGAAAAGCGCGCCTTGCTGCAGAGCGGCATGGATGACTACCTGACCAAACCCATCAGCGAGCGGCAGTTGGCGCAGGTCGTGCTGAAATGGACGGGGATGGCGTTGAACCCGCAGGCGTTGGACAAAACGGCTGAGCAGCCGTTGGATACCAATACCCTGCAGGTGCTCGATGCCGCCGAGGGCCTGCGGTTGGCGGCCGGCAAGGCCGACCTGGCTGCCGACATGCTGGCGATGCTGCTGGCCTCGCTGCAGGCCGATCGCGAAGCCATCCAGTTGGCGCGGATCAACGCCGATCAGAATGCCATGATCGAGCGCGTGCATCGGCTGCACGGTGCGACCCGCTATTGCGGCGTACCGCAGTTGCGCGCGGCGTGCCTGCGCAGTGAGACGCTGCTCAAGCAGAACGATCCGGCGGCCCTGTCTGCGCTCGACGAGCTGGACGAGGCCATCGTGCGGCTCGAGGAGCAGGCCCGGGCGATGGCCTGAGGCCGCGCCATGACCGGCGTGCTAGCATGTCGCGTCTATTTGGAGGACCCATGGTCGAACACGATTTCCGCTTCAGCTTGCTCAACCCCCAGCACACCCTGATCGAGTGCCGCGCGCTGGTGCCCGGCCGCTACCAGGTCATCGGCAACGGCGGCTCGATCCACAACGGCGACACCCTGCTGGTGACCCTCAAGGGCAGCAAGGACCTGTCCATGCGTTTGGTGGTGGAAAAGGTCCGTCACCTGATCAACCCGCCTGGCCAATGGGTGGCAGTGGCCACCGGCCCGGTGTTCGGCGAGCTGGCGATCCATCAATGGAAGGTCAACTGCGACAGCTGCGGCAAGGTGCTCGACTTCGAGTTCGCGGTGGATGCCAAGCTCGGCACCAAGGCGCAGAAACCGGCGGCGGAAGCACGCATTGCCGAGCTGGGCTGGAGCACCGCCAACGGCAAGCACCTGTGCCGTCAGTGCAAGGTGGCTTGAGCGAGTTGATGGTGTCTGCCTGATTCAACGCCACGGACCTGGATCCGGATTGCGCTGTACCTGATCGATTGCGGTGCGGCCCGACGCGGCTTGCGCATACCCTGTAGCAGCGGCGCGAGCCGCGTCATCGGTGCTTGCGGTGTATCTGGATGAACGCGGTGCGGCCGGACGCGACTTGCGCCGCTGCTACAGGGGGCGCGGGTGTCGGCGGGTTATGACGTAGTGCCTGTAGCAGCGGCGCGAGCCGCGTCATCGGTGCTTGCGGTGTATCTGGATGAACGCGGTGCGGCCGGACGCGGCTTGCGCCGCTGCTACAGGGGCGCGGTGTCGGTGGGGGTGGCGGGCATCGATGCTTGCGATGTATCGGGATAAATGCGGTGCAGCTGGACGCGACAGAAATCGCAGGCACAAAAAAAGCGACCAGAAGGTCGCTTCTCTTGTGCTTCAGAGAGTTCAAGGGCTCTGAAGCGGAATTGATGGCGCAGCGGACGGGACTCGAACCCGCGACCCCCGGCGTGACAGGCCGGTATTCTAACCGACTGAACTACCGCTGCGCGTAACACTGAGAGAGATTGGTGGGTGATGACGGGATCGAACCGCCGACCCTCTGCTTGTAAGGCAGATGCTCTCCCGGCTGAGCTAATCACCCTTTGTCTCTCGGTGTGGCGCGCATTCTACGGAGCGACCCAAACTCTGGCAAGCACTTTTTCAAAAAAATTTCCGAGCGCTTCCAAACACTTAGCACAGGGATGGCGTCAGCTCCGCACACGGAGAATAATGCCCCCCTAATGTTGAGGAGTGCTTCACCCCATGTGGTTCAAAAACCTGCTTGTCTATCGTCTTACCCAGGATATCCCTTTCGACGCCGAGGCTTTGGAAACCGCACTGGCCAGCAAACCGGCACGCCCCTGCGCCAGCCAGGAACTGACCACCTACGGTTTCGTCGCGCCGTTCGGCAAGGGTGAGGATGCGCCGTTCGTTCATGTCAGCCAGGACTTCATGCTGATCGCCGCACGCAAGGAAGAGCGCATCCTGCCGGGTAGCGTGGTGCGCGACGCGGTCAAGGAAAAGGTCGAGGAGATCGAGGCCGAGCAGATGCGCAAGGTCTACAAGAAGGAACGCGATCAGATCAAGGACGAGATCATCCAGGCCTTCCTGCCCCGCGCCTTCATCCGCCGCTCGTCGACCTTCGCCGCCATCGCGCCCAAGCAAGGATTGATCCTGGTCAACTCGGCCAGCCCCAAGCGTGCCGAAGACCTGCTGTCGACCCTGCGCGAAGTGATCGGTACCCTGCCTGTACGTCCGCTGACCGTGAAGATTGCGCCGACCGCGACCATGACCGAGTGGGTCAAGACCCAGAAAGCCGCCGACGACTTCTATGTGCTGGATGAATGCGAGCTGCGCGATACCCATGAAGACGGCGGCATCGTGCGCTGCAAGCGTCAGGACCTGACCAGCGAGGAAATCCAGCTGCACCTGAGCACTGGCAAGCAGGTAACCCAGCTGTCGCTGGCCTGGCAGGACAAGTTGTCGTTCGTGCTGGACGACAAGATGGTGGTCAAGCGTCTGAAGTTCGAGGAACTGCTGCAAGACCAGGCCGAAGAGGACGGTGGCGAGGAAGCGTTGGGGCAGTTGGATGCCAGCTTCACTCTGATGATGCTGACCTTTGGCGAATTCCTGCCGGCCTTGTTCGAGGCCTTGGGTGGCGAAGAGTTGCCGCAGGGGATTTGATCTGCAGTAACTGCTGTGGCTCGGTAGGTGGGAGTGGTGTTTGGCCGTGAACCGGGGGCTGTGTTGTATCTGGTGGACCGTAGTGCGGCTTTCGCGGGCAGAGCCCGCTCCCACAGGGGGCCGACATGTTGAATCTATATAAGAAGGAACTACACCATGCGCGCTTTGGCCGCTTTGAGTCGCTTTGTCGGCAATACCTTTGCCTATTGGGTGTTGTTGTTCGCCGTCCTGGCGTTTCTGGTGCCTGAATGGTTCATCGGTCTCAAGCCGTTGATCGTGCCGCTGTTGGGCTTGGTCATGTTCGGCATGGGGCTGACCCTCAAGCTCGACGATTTCGCCGAAGTCGGTCGCCATCCATGGCGCGTGGCCCTGGGTGTGGTGGCGCATTTCGTGATCATGCCGGGTGTCGCCTGGCTGCTGTGTCAGGCGTTTCACCTCCCGCCGGAAATCGCCGTTGGGGTGATTCTGGTCGGCTGCTGCCCGAGCGGCACGTCGTCCAATGTGATGACCTGGCTGGCCAAGGGCGATCTGGCCCTGTCGGTGGCGATTGCAGCGGTGACTACCCTGCTCGCTCCATTGCTCACCCCGGCGCTGATCTGGCTGCTGGCTTCGGCATGGTTGCCGGTCTCGTTCATGGAGATGTTCTGGTCGATCCTGCAACTGGTGATGCTGCCGATCGTGCTCGGCGTGCTCGCGCAGAAACTGCTGGGCGCACGGGTGCAGGTGGCCGTCGATGTGCTGCCGCTGGTGTCGGTGGTCAGCATCGTGCTGATCGTCTGCGCGGTGGTCGCGGCCAGCCAGGCACGCATCGCCGAGTCGGGATTGCTGATCATGGCGGTGGTGATTCTGCACAACAGCTTCGGCTTTGTGCTGGGTTACTTCACCGGCAAGGTGTTCAAGTTGCCACTGGCGCAGCGCAAGTCGCTGGCGCTGGAAGTGGGCATGCAGAACTCGGGCCTGGGCGCTGCGTTGGCCAGCGCGCATTTCTCGCCGCTTGCGGCGGTGCCCAGCGCGTTGTTCAGTGTCTGGCACAACATTTCCGGGGCGTTGCTCTCGACCTATTTCCGCCGCATGGAAGGGACCGAGCCCGGTGGATTGAAGACCGACCCTTGATCCGCTGCACTTGATCCATCGCCCAAGCATGGGCAACATAGTGTTCGGCGCCGGGACGACCCGGCGCTCTCTTTCCTGCAAACGGGGACGACCCCATCTTCGATGAGGTTTTTTCCATGTCCTGGTTTCTGTTGTTTCTCGCCGGTCTTTTCGAAGTGTGCTGGGCCATTGGCCTCAAGTACACCGATGGCTTCAGCCGTCCCCTTCCCACTGTGTTGACCGTGGCCGCCATGGCGGCAAGCCTGGGCCTGCTCGGCCTGGCCATGCGCGAGCTGCCGCTGGGCACGGCCTATGCGATCTGGACCGGTGTCGGTGCGGTGGGCACGGTGATCGCCGGAATCGTGCTGTTTGGCGAGTCGATGGCGTTGATGCGGATGATCAGTGTGGGTCTGATCATCCTGGGGCTGGTGGGTTTGAAGGTCAGCACCTGACCCTGGGATCTTCTGTAGGAGCGGTCGTCGGCCGCGAACCTGACACTGCGGTGCATCAGACAATCCGCAGCGCCCTGTTCGCGGCCACTGACCGCTCCTACGGGATATAACAATGCCGCCGGGGCCTCTTCGCGGGCAGAGGGCTCGCCGCCCGCCCCGCTCCCACAGGATCTGCTTCCACAGGGCCTGCTATTACAAAGCCCCCCCCCCACTAGGTCCTCCCCCACAATGAATGCATGTACACCGCTTCATTGTGGGAGCGGGGCGGGCGGCGAGCCCTCTGCCCGCGAAGAGGCCCTACGGATCAACCCATCAGGCCAGGCTTTTGCTGACCACTTCGTAGACGTCGCTGGACAGCGGGCCTGAGGCCAGGATTCGCTCCAGCTCGGCTTTCATCAAGGCCTGACGCTTGCTGTCGTACTTTCTCCAGCGGGTCAGCGGCGACAGCTGGCGCGAGGCGATCTGCGGGTTGAGGGCGTTGAGTTCGATCACCAGATCGGCGAGGAAACGGTAGCCCGAGCCATCGGCGGCGTGGAAGTTGATCAGGTTCTGGCCAGCGAACGCGCCGATCAGCGCACGCACCTTGTTCGGGTTCTTCAGAGTGAACGCAGGGTGCTGCATCAGCGCCTTGACCCGCGCCAGCCCGCCCGGCAAACCACTGGCCGCCTGGACGCTGAACCACTGGTCCATGACCAGCGGGTTGTCCTTGAAGTGCTCGGCGAACGCTTGCAGCGCGCGGGCCTTCTCCGCTTCGAACGGCGAGTTGACCAGTACCGCCAATGCCGTCAGGCGTTCGGTCATGTTGTCGCAGGCATCGTATTGTTCGAGGGTAGCGGCCAATACTTCCGGGCGCTCACTGAGCATCAGGTACGACAACGCGATGTTCTGCAGCGCACGGCGGGCGAAATGCTCCTTCTCGGCCACGTACGCCGTGCTCCGGGATACTTCGCGGTTGGCCTGATAGCGCGCCCACAACCCATCGAACAGGCCATCAGCCAACTGCTTGCGGGCGAACTCGCGGGCGGCATGGATCGCATCGACGTCGGCGATCTCGCTGATTTCGGCCAGGTACGCCTCGCTGGGCAGCGAGAGCATCTCGGCCACCATGGCCGGGTCCAGCTCGGTGTTGTCCAGCACGCTGGCCAAGGCCGTCAACAGACGCGAATCCATCACCAGCGACTCGCCGCGCTGGTACTGGCCGATCATTTCCTGCAGCACCTGCACAGACAGTTGCTGGCCCGCATCCCAACGGTTGAAGCCGTCAGTGTCGTGCTGCATGAGGAACATCAGCTGGTCACGGCTGTACGGGAAGCTCAGCTTGACCGGCGCGCTGAAGCCGCGCAGCAGCGACGGCAGCGGTTGCTCGGCGATGTCGACGAAGGTGAAGGTCTGCTCGGCTTCGGTCACCGCCAGTACCCGGCTGGTGC
>NZ_DJUS01000058.1:0-32980 GCF_002438365.1 Pseudomonas sp. UBA6276 | reverse complement strand
GTCGACTTGCCGCAGCCCGACGGGCCGACGAACACCACGAATTCGCGGTCGTGCACTTCCAGGTCGATGCCCTTGATGATCTGCAGACCTTCGAAGCCCTTTTTCAGGTTTTTTATTTTCAGAGTGGCCATGGGTGTGGTCCTTTGGAAGGAGATGGTGTTCGAGCGGGCGTCTTCGCGGGTAGAACCCGCTCCCACAGGGGGGCGTCGCACAATGATGTATGGGTCACTTGACTGCACCGAAGGACAGGCCGCGCACCAGCTGCTTCTGGCTGATCCAGCCGAATATGAGGATCGGCGCGCAAGCCAAGGTCGAGACAGCGGACAGCTTCGCCCAGAACAAACCTTCTGGGCTTGAATAGGAAGCTATGAGCGCGGTAAGCGGCGCAGCGCTGGAGCTCGTCAGGTTGAGCGACCAAAAAGCCTCGTTCCAGCACAGGATCAACGACAGCAGCATGGTCGAAGCCAGACCGCCCTTGCTGATGGGCAGCAGCACGCGCACCATTTCCTGCCGCAACGTCGCGCCGTCCAACCTCGCAGCTTCCAGGATTTCCCGCGGGATGTCCTTGAAGTACGTGTAGACCATCCAGACTACGATGGGCAGGTTGATCAGGGTGTAGATCACGATCAGTGCCAGCCGCGAGTCCAGCAGGCCGGCGCCTTTGGCCAGCAGGTAGATAGGCATCAGTACACCCACGGGCGGCAGCATCTTGGTCGACAGCATCCACAGTAGGGTCTGCTTGGTGCGTTTGGTCTCATAGAACGCCATCGAATAGGCCGCCGGAACCGCGATCAACATGCACAACGCCGTGGCGGTGAAGGAAATGAGTACCGAATTCCAGGCGAAGTGGAAGTAGTCACTGCGTTCCTGGATGTGCAGGTAATTCTCCAGTGTCGGGGTGAAAATGAACTGCGGCGGCGTGGCGAAGGCGTCGATCTCGGTCTTGAAACTGGTCAACACCATCCAGAAAATCGGAAAGAACAGCAGCAAGGCTGCGGCCCAGGCCAGGGTACCGAGCACGATGCTTTGCAGCCGCCGGGATTGTTTGAGCGTCATCATGGCGTCGTCCTCAAGCGTTGTCGGTCAGGTTTTTGCCGATCATGCGTACCAGCACGATCGCCGCGATGTTGGCTATCACCACCGCTATGAGTCCCCCTGCCGAGGCCATTCCCACATCGAATTGCACCAAGGCCTGGTTGTAGATCAAGTACGCCAGGTTGGTCGAGGCAAACCCTGGCCCGCCATTGGTGGTAGTGAAGATCTCGGCGAATACCGAGAGCAAAAATATCGTCTCGATCATGACGACCACCGCAATCGGCCGGGCCAGGTGGGGCAACGTGAGGTGCCAGAAGATCGCCACGGGGCCTGCGCCATCCAGCCGTGCGGCTTCTTTCTGCTCCTGATCAAGCGACTGCATGGCGGTCATCAGCAGCAGGATTGCGAAAGGCAGCCATTGCCACGAGACGATCAAGATGATCGAGAAGAGCGGATAGTGCGCCAGCCAGTCGACCGGTTGCGCGCCAAAAAACTTCCATACCGCCGCAAGTACGCCGGAAACGGGATGAAAGATCAGGTTCTTGAACACCAGCGACCCCACCGTGGGCATGATGAAAAACGGTGAAATGAGCAGCACCCTGACGATGCCACGTCCGAAGAACTCACTCGCTTCAAGCAACGCGGCGATCAACACGCCCAGAACCACACTGATCAGCAGCACGCTGATCACCAGGACCAGTGTATTCAGGGCGCCGGGCAGAAAGCCCGTGTCGGTGACGAAATAGGTGAAGTTCTCGACGCCGACGAATTCGTTCTCCCCTGGGTTGAGCAGGTTGAACCGGATCACCGAGAAATAAACCGTCATGGCCAGCGGGACGATCATCCACAGCAACAGAAGTGCAACCGAGGGCGATACCAGAAACCAGCCTGGGTTGCGTAGCCGGCGCGTGCGTGACGGGGCCGAAACCAAAGGCTGGTCTCGAACGAGGGACGTGTTCATGGGCGTTTACCTGTGCGGCGGTGACCGCCGGCGTCGGGCCGGCGGGTGTCGTGGGCGGATTACTTCTTGGGGTAGCCCGCGCGCTTCATCTCGCGTTCGGTAGTGGACTGAGCAGATGCCAGCGCCTGATCCACTGACATCTGCCCGGTCAGCGCTGCACTGAACAGCTTGCCCACGGAGGTGCCGATCGACTGAAATTCCGGAATCACCACGTACTGGATGCCCACGTACGGCACCGGCTTGGCTGACGGGTTGGAAGGATCGGCGTGCTTCATCATCTGCAAGGTGACTTCGGCGAATGGGGCCGCCTTCAGGTAGGCGTCACTGTAGGTCGAAAGGCGCGTGCCAGGCGGAACGTTGGTGATGCCATCCTTCTCGGTGACCAACTGGATGTAGGCTTTGGAAGTTGCCCAGGTAACGAACGTCTTGGCGGCCGCCTTGTGCTTGGAGGTGGCGGGAATGGCCAGCGACCAGGCGTACAACCAGGACGAGCCTTTGTCGGTGACCTCGGTGGGCGCAGGCGCGAAGCCCACGCTGTCGACCACCCTGCTCTGCTCTTTGTCGGTGGTGAACGAACCCGCCACGCTGGCATCCACCCAGATCGCGCACTTGCCGCTGTTGAACAACGCCAGCGTTTCGTTGAAACCGTTGCTGGATACGCCGGGAGGGCCGTATTTCTTCAGCGTATCGACGTAGAAATTCGCCGCGGCTTTCCACTCTGGGCTATCGAGTTCGGGCTGCCATTGCTCGTTGAACCAGCGCGCCCCGAAGGCGTTGGCCATGGTGCTGAGCAATGCCATGTTTTCACCCCAGCCAGCTTTGCCTCGCAAGCACATGCCGTACTGATCCTTGGACGGATCATTGAGCTTGGCGGCGAATTCACCCAGTTGAGACCAGGTCGGTTTCTCCGGCATGGTCAGGCCCGCGGCCTTGAACAGATCGGTGCGGTAGTAGGTGACGGTGCTTTCGCCATAGAACGGCAATGCGTAGAGAGTATCGTTGACCGAAAGACCCTGGCGGACTGCAGGGAAGATGTCATCGACATCATAGTCGGCCGGCAGATTCTGCATGGGTTCCAGCCAGTTCTTGGTCCCCCACAGTGGTGTCTCGTAGGTGCCGATGGTCAACACGTCGAACTGGCCACCCTGGGTGGCAATGTCGGTTGTCAGGCGCTGGCGCAGCACGTTCTCTTCGAGAACGACCCAGTTGAGTTTGATGTCGGGATTCTGCTGCTCGAAGATTTTCGACAGCCGCTGCATGCGGATCATGTCGCCGTTGTTGACCGTCGCGATCGTCAGGGTCTCGGCAGCATGGCTGGCGAAGGCGACTGACAGACCAGCCGAAAGAATTAGCGCAGGGGTAATCTTCATGGGGCTCTCCGCTCCCGGCCGATTCGACCGGAGCTGTTATTGTTGTTGTCGACCATCGCCGCGCGGATCGTGCCGTGGCCGCAGCGCTGTACGAGCCGATTAGATCACCCCCGATATTCCCGCTCAAACGAATGGCGAACGTCATTTCGATACTTTTTTGACCGTCCTATCCATCGACGCGTGCGATCAAAAAAGTATTGAACCGGCGCAACGCAGGGACTAGCTGCTCAGGGCAGGGTCAGCGTATGGTGCGTGAATTGGAGCCGCTGTACTCGATCCGCACCACAAACAAAAAAGGGGCACTCGATGCCTGATAACCGCGCTGCCCTGTTCGAGCATCGGCCCGCCGATCTCGAGGTCATCCTGCCTGGCCCTGACCAGAGTTTCCGCTGGTATGAGCACGACTACCCCTACGAGCTCGCCCGCTGGAACCATCATCCCGAGTATGAAATCCACCTGATCCGAGCAGGCAGCGGCAAGCTTCTGGCGGGTGACTACATTGGCCCCTTCAGCGCAGGGCATGTGGCCCTGATCGGGCCGGACCTTCCCCATGACTGGATGGGCGACGTTGCGCCCGGTGAACGCATCTGCGGCCGTGACGTGGTCCTGCAGTTCGATGGCGCCGCCCTGCTCGACCTGCGTGGCTCGCTGCCTGAACTCTCAGAGCTGAACGGCCTGTTGGCACAGGCACGACGCGGCATCGAATTTACCGGCAGCACTGCCTTGCAAGCGGCCGCCTTGCTGGAGAGCATTGGTAAGGCCCAGGGGCTGCAGCGGCTGATTGCGTTCATGCAATTGCTGTCCACGTTGGCCAGAGCGCCCAAGCGCGACGTTCGAGTGTTGGCCAGCGCCTTTTACTCGCCATCGCTGGACGCACGCAGTTCACAGCGTATCAATCAGGCATTCGACTACCTGATCAACGAGCTCACGACCGATCTGCGCCTCTCGACCATCGCCGCGCGCGTCGGCCTGAGCGAGGCAGGCTTCTCGCGCTTCTTCAAACGCATCACCGGCCACGGTTTCATCGACCTGATGCGCAAACTCCGAATCCAGCGCGCGTGTCGGCTGCTCGTCCAGACCCAGCTCTCCGTGGCGGAAATCTGCTTTGAAGTGGGCTACGAAAATGTCTCCAACTTCAATCGCCACTTCCGCCACGAAATGGCCCAGACGCCCAGTGACTATCGGCGCGCTCGCCCGCACGCTCTATAGCGACGCGGGCAAGCTCGCGGTTTGCTCAATGGTCTGTACCCAAACGAACCCTTCCTCCTGCGTAGGGGGTTCGAGCATCTGGAACACGCTGTGCAAGGCTTCCTCGGGAACGCGCTTATCAGCAGTGCGTTGGGCATTCCGGGCTCGGGCAAGCTCCAGGGAAGCCTTCACGAAGACGGCGATGACTGGAACCTGATGCGTGCGGGCAATGGCGAGCAGCTTTTCCCGGTGCCGTTGCGCAGGTAGCGCCGCATCGAACACGACTGCCTGCTCACCCAGGCGGCCACGATTCTCGGACACCCAGCGAGACTTACCCGCCCCCTGCACGCCCATCACCAGATAAACATGGGTGCCTTTTTCCGCTTTCGACAGCGCTTCGTTCAAGCGCGCATAGGCGAGCTTCCACGCACGACGATTCCTTTCCGGCGTGAACTGCCTGCCAGACTCGGTTTCCAGGAAATCATCGGGATTGATCACTATTGGAAGACCGGCGGTGCCGCCGTTGGTGTTATGGAATTGCTCCTCGGATCCGAACGCACAAACATGGGTCAGGCCCGACAGGGCGAAAGTTCGTGTCATTGAAGATGATGCCTCCCATGAGCGGGACAACGTTGCGCTTTACTGTACAGAAAGCGTGTACAAAAAACATGCCGTCCTGACGCCCATGAAATCGGCGAGGCATCGCCTCTTTACTGTCCCCTATCCAACATCTGAACCACACTTTGTTTCGCCAAACACACCCAGCCAGGTCAACTTGCTGTGGCGCTAATAGGTCCGCTCGCCAACTACCACTTCATCTCCCCCTTGGCGACCTTGGCGCTGAGTTCCAGTGACGACTCATCGCCCAACGCCGGGTAATGCACCTTCATCGCCGCGACCAATGCATTCGAGTCCTTGGCTTTGACTGTTTCGGCATCGAAAGTTTTTATGTAGTCCGCCGTGAAACGTGCCGCGTCGATTGCCTTGCGTTCACCGGGCAGAAAGTGGCCGGAGATGACAGTTACAGGCTGGAGTTTCTCGATATGGGCCAGCGTGGCCAGCCAGTCGGCGTGGGATTTCGCACTTTGTGTGTCGGCCATCCAGACGTGGATGTTGTTGGAAAGCACCACGCCGCCGAGTACCGTTTTGGTTGACGGTATCCAGACGAAGGTACGCTCGGGCTGCGGGCCGTCCAGGCCGATGATCTGCAGCTGTCGACCTTCCAGTTCGAGACGGTTGCCTTCCAGCACCTGCGGCACGATGAGTTTTCCTGGAGCACCGTCCCCCATTTGGGGGCCCCAATAGGCCAGCTTGCTGTCCTTGGTTTGCTTGATGTGCGCGACGGTCTGCGCGGTCGCCAGCACTCTTGCCTTGGGAAAGGCCTCGGTGATGGTTTGCAGGCCAAAGTAGTAATCGGGATCGCCGTGACTGATGTAGATGGCAGTCAGTGTTTTCCCGCTCTGGTGGATGCGTTTGACCAGTTCTTCGGCCTGCGGCCGGGCAAATTGTGCGTCGACCAAAACGGCCTCTTTCTCGCCGGTGACGATTACCGAGGACACCGGAAAAATCGCCTCCGGGCCCGGATTGTAGACCTCTACGCGCAGAGGTTCTCCGGCCAGGGCCGCGCCTGCGCCTCCCAGCAGGATCAGGCTGGCAAACACACGTCGTGCGATGAAGTGGATCATGGACATTCCATCTCGAAGGTTTAGGTGGATGGAGGTTAGATGAGATTTATCGCTCGAAAAACAGTAGATTTGCTGCATATTTGTTTCGAGAAATAGACCTAATCATGGATAAGTTGTTGGCGATGCAAGCCTTCGTCACCGTCGTGGACTGCGGCAGTCAGACGGCTGCCGCCGATAAGCTCGGGCTCTCACGGCCGGTGATTTCCAGGTTTCTGGCGGAGCTCGAGGACTGGACAGGCGCCAGGCTCATGCACCGCACAACGCGGCGCCTGACCCTGACCGCAGTGGGCGCGCAAATGCTTCCACTGTGCCGACGAATGCTCGACCTGGCCGAGGACATGCAGGCGATCGCGACTCATCCCGAAGACGAGCCCGAAGGGCTGCTGCGCATCACGGCCAGCACCTCGTTCGGACAGGCCCAGCTCACTGGGGCCGTCACCGAATTCGTCGCACGCTACCCCAAGGTACGGATCGACATGCAACTGCTCGATCGCACGGTCAATCTGGTCGACGAGCGCGTGGATCTGGCGATTCGCATCACCAACGAGCTTGACCCCAACCTCATCGCACGGCGCCTGACCACCTGCCGCTCGGTGGTCTGCGCCGCGCCCAGCTATCTGAAAACCCACGTTGAGCCGAAAACGATCGAAGACCTTTCCCTGCATAATTGCCTGACGCATTCCTATCACGGCAGCAGCCTGTGGCATTTCACCCGCAACGGCGAGCCCAGCAGTGTTGCAGTCAATGGCAATGTCAGCACCAACGACTCCGTCACGACCTTGCAGGCCGCGTTGTGCGGGTCAGGCGTCGCGCTGTTGCCGACCTACCTGGCAGCGCCTCTTGTTCGCAAAGGAGAGTTGGTCGCCCTGTTGCCCGGCTACCAGCCCATGACGTTGAGCATCCATGCCGTGTATGCGTCTCGTCGGCATGTATCGGCGGTACTGCGCGCGATGCTGGACTTTCTGGTCGTACGGTTTCCGGAAGAGCCTGCGTGGGACAGCGCAGTGGACGCACGCTAATCGTTAATAGCGAAAATATGATCTGCTACATCGCAAAGTGTTGAATCACTGTTGCCCAGCAAACAGTACTTCAATATATAGCTAAAACTCAGCTCGCTATTCCACCACCGAAGTTGCAGCAGCATTTATATTTCTATTCAATCTAAGCACGCCTTGTATGGCGGCGGCTTCAACACACTATCGCTGCTCTTTGTGTCGGATCCCTGCGCGCTAATACAGCACTCATCTTTCAGTGCGGCAGGACCGACCTACTTCTTATCTGGATCTCGGATACCAACAATGGCCAAACAGCTTCAAATTCTCGACGGCGGTATGGGCCGTGAGTTGTCGCGCAATGGCGCACCGTTTCGGCAGCCGGAATGGTCGGCACTGGCGTTGATCGAGGCACCTGAATATGTGCGGCAGGCCCACGACGCTTTCATCAAGGCCGGTGCGCAGATCATCACGACCAACAGCTACGCCGTGGTGCCCTTTCACATCGGCGATGCGCGCTTCGAACGCGACGGTGCGGCGCTGGCGCGCCTGGCGGCTGCCATCGCTCGCGATGCGGCCGATGCCAGCGCGCAGAGCGTTCGGGTTGCGGGTTCGTTGCCTCCCGCGCTGGGCTCGTATCGTCCGGATCTGTTCGAGCCGGTGCAGGCGGCCAGGATTCTTCAGGTGCTGATCGATGCCCTGAGTGATCAGGTCGATCTGTGGCTGGCCGAGACCCAGAGTTCCATTGCCGAGGTGCGGCTGGTCGCCGAGTTGCTCAAGGACGACCCACGGCCGCGCTGGTTTTCCTTCACCCTGGATGATGCACTCAATGCTCAAGGCAAGGCTCAACTGCGATCCGGGGAAAGCATCACTGCAGCCGTCGCGGCTGCGACGCAGCTGAACGCGGCGGCCATTCTGTTCAATTGCAGCCCGCCTGAAGTCATGAGTGCGGCCCTGCTCGAAGCGGGCGCCCAGAGCAATTCCGCGCTGGGCATCTATGCCAACGCCTTCGAACCTTCCGATCAGAAACGTGGTGCCAACGTCGGCCTCAGTGCGATGCGGCGGGACACCGAGCCGAGCAACTATCTGCGTTGGGCTCAGGAGTGGGTCGCCCAAGGGGCAAGTATCGTCGGCGGTTGCTGTGGCATCGGCCCGGAACACATTCACGCGCTGTCGAGCGCCCTGGTCGACGCTGACCTTGCCCCCGCTGCACAGGATGCCTTGCATGTTTGATCGTCGTTCTTTCATCAAGGGCACCGGTGCGGCGGCCATGACGGCGGCGATGGCCTCTGCCTGGCCTTTGCGAGGCTTCGCACAGGACAGCCTGGAACCGAAAAAAGGCGGGCATCTGGTGGTCGGGTTGGACAACGCCTCCACCACCGACCGCCTCGACCCTGCCTTCTGGTTCGAAAGCTGGATGTACGTCACCGGCAGCCAGCTGTTCAACGCGCTGGTGGAAGTCGATGACACCGGAGCCATAGTTCCCTCACTCGCCGAATCCTGGTCCAGCGCCGACGGTGGCCGCAAATGGGTGTTGAACATCCGTAAAGGCGTGCAATTCCATGACGGCCGGTCGTTGAGCGCAAAGGACGTCGTGTGGTCGCTCAATCACCACCGCGACGAGAAATCGTCGTCGCCCGTCAAGGTGTATCTGGAGCCGGTCACGGACCTGCGGGCCAGCGCCGAGCACGAAGTCACCATCACGCTGGCAGATCCGAACGTCGAGTTCATCGCATTGCTTTCGGCGGTCCATTTCGTGATCACTGCCGAAAACGAACCTTTCGAAAAAGCCATCGGTACCGGGGCCTTCATCCTGGAAAACTTCCAGCCGGGGGTGCGCATGTTGGTCAGGCGCAATCCCAATCACTGGAACCCTTCCCGCGGCCACGTCGATTCGGTCGAAACCCTGGCCATGAATGATTCGACCGCAAGGGTGGCGGCGCTGGTCAGCGGTTCGGTGCAGATCATCAATCGGGTCAACCCACGCATTGTCGGTCGCATCGAAAAGATGCCGTCGATCCAGCTGATCCGCGACAAGGACAGCCAGATCTTCACGCTGCCGGGCCTGGCCAATGTCGCGCCGTTCGATTCCCTTGATGGGCGACTGGCGCTCAAGTACGCCGTGGATCGGCAACAGCTGATCGACACGGTGCTGGGCGGCTATGGCTCGGTGGGCAACGACAACCCGGTCTTCCCCTCGAACCGGTATTTCGCCAAGGACATTCCGCAGCGTCCCTACGATCCCGATCGCGCGCGCTTCCACTGGCAAAAGGCGGGCTTCGCCGGACCGCTCACGCTGCACGCGGCAGACGCCGGTTTTCCGGGGGCAGTGGATGCCGCTCAGTTGTATCAGCAGTCGGCGCAGAAAGCCGGTATTCCCCTGGCCATCGAGCGCGTACCGAACGACGCCTTCTGGACCGATACCTGGCTGAAGAAGCCATTCTGCACCTCCAACTGGGGCGCGCGGCCCACTGCCGATGCCCTGCTGTCCATGGTGTTCACCAGCAATGCGCCGTGGAACGAATCGGCCTGGCGGGTCCCGGCGTTCGATCAACTGGTCAAGGCTGCGCGCGGCGAAACCGATGAAGACAAGCGCCGCCAGATCTACCATGACATCCAGCTGATGCTGGTGGATCAGAGCAGTGAAGTCATCCCGCTGTACGCCGACGCGCTGGCGGCCACGCGCAGCAATGTGAAGGGCTTCAAATCGGTGCCTGGGGTGCCGCTGAGCGGCAACCGCGCCGCCGAAAAAGTCTGGTTGGAAGGATAGCCATCATGCCTGCGACATTGCCGGTTAGCGTAGGCGCAGAAGGGCAAAGCGTGTTGGCGAGCATGATCGTGCGACGGCTGGCGGTCGGCCTGGCGATGCTGCTGGCCACTTCGCTGTTGATCTTCATCGGCCTGAACCTGCTGCCCGGCGATACCGCCACCGCGATCCTCGGTCAATCCGCGACCCCTGCGGCCATTCAGGCGCTGAAGCTGCAACTGGGGCTGGATCAGCCGGCGGGCTGGCGGTATCTGCACTGGCTGGGCGGAATCCTGCAGGGCGATTTCGGCATCAGCCTGACTTCACGGGAAAACATTTCCGTCGCGCTCTCGGAACGGCTGCAGAACACCTTGTTCCTGGCCGGCAGCACGGCGCTGGTGGCGGTGCCCCTGGCGCTGCTCATGGGTCTGGTTTCGGTCCGCTTTCACGGTGGCTGGATCGACGGACTGCTGAACCTGTTCAGTCGTATGACCGTGGCCTTGCCGGAGTTTTTCTCGGGTTATCTGCTGATCTTTGTCTTCTCCATGACCCTTGCCTGGCTGCCCAGCAACAGCAGCGTGCAACTGGGCATGCCGTTGTCGGAGCGGTTGCTGGCGATCGCGCTTCCCGGTGCCACGCTGGTGCTGGCCGTGCTCGGCCACATGAGCAACATGACCCGCGCAGCATTGCTCAGCGCCCAGCGCAGCAGCTATGTCGACACCGCCGTGCTCAAGGGCCTCTCGCCGATGCGGGTGTTGTGGCGCCATGTACTACCCAACGCCTGGGGACCGATCATCAATGTCATCGTGCTGAACCTGGCCTATTTGATGGTGGGTGTGGTGATCGTGGAGAACGTTTTCGTGTATCCCGGCCTGGGCCAATACCTGGTCGACAGCATCGCCAAGCGCGACGTACCCGTCGTACAGGGCTGTGCATTGGTCCTGGCGGCCATCTACATCCTGCTCAATCTGTTCGCCGATGTGATTTCGCTGTTGACCAATCCCCGCCTACGCCACGGAAACTAGTCCATGCCCGCTCCAAGAATCGTTCACCTGCCCGGCATCGTTGGCTTGAGCCTGTTCGTTGTCGTCGCCCTCCTCGCGCCCTGGTTGGCACCTCACTCCCCCGATCAGGTGATCGGCTCCGCATGGGACCTGCCGTCGGCGCTGGCACCGCTGGGCACCGACAACCTGGGTCGCGACCTGCTGTCACGGTTGATCTGGGGTACGCGCACGTCATTGTCGGTGACCGCCGCCGCGGCGGTGGTGGCCTTCGTGTGTGGAACGACGCTGGGTTTCATCGCTGGGGCTGCAGGGGGGTGGATCGACCAACTGATCTCGCGGGTCAACGATGTGCTCATGGCCATACCCACGTTGATTCTGGCGTTGGTCATTCTGGCAACGCTGCCCAAGACCCTCGGCGTGATCATTCTGGTGCTCGGGGTGCTGGAGGCCACCCGTATCCTGCGCGTGGCCCGTGCCGTGGCCGTGGACATCGCCGCCATGGAGTTCATTGATGTGGCGCGCATGCGCGGTGAGCGCCTGGGCTGGATTCTGTTGCGAGAGATTCTGCCCAATGCGTTGCCGATTCTGATTGCGGAGTTCGCCCTGCGCTTCGTGTTCATTCTGCTGTTTCTTTCCGCGCTGTCGTTCCTGGGTCTCGGTATCCAGCCACCCACCGCCGACTGGGGCGGCCTGGCCCGGGACAACAAGGACGGTGTCCTGTTCGGGGTCTGGGCAGCGCTGGTACCCGGCGCGGCGATCGCCGCGTTGGCGCTGTGCATCAATAGCCTGGCCGACTGGCTGCTGAGGAGCAATACACGCCAATGGGGAGCGCGCAACCATGGTTGATTTCACACCGGTTGCAACGGCGCCGCTGTTGCGTGTCGAGCAGCTGCGAATCGCTGCCAAGGGCGAGCCTGAACGGCTGTTGGTCGACGACGTCTCCTTCAGCCTCGAGGCAGGCGAAGTACTGGGCTTGATTGGCGAATCGGGGGCAGGCAAGTCGACCATCGGGCAGGCCCTGCTCGGTCATCTGCGCGAAGGCATGGCAGTTGCCGGCGGACGTATCCTGTTCGAAGGGCGCGACCTTCTGCACCTGTCGGAACCCGAGTTGCGCCGGATTCGCGGCAAACGCATTGCCTACGTCGCTCAATCCGCCGGATCGGCGTTCAATCCAGCCCTTACCATCGGGGCCCAAGTGATCGAGGCCGCGCAACTGCACGGGCTGGTGGACGCTCAAACCGCCAAGGCGCGGGCACTGGAGCTGTTTGCCCAGTTCTCGCTGCCGCAGCCTGAGGCGTTCTTTTCACGCTACCCGCATCAGGTCTCGGGCGGGCAACTGCAGCGGGCGATGATTGCCATGGCCCTGTGCAGTTCGCCGCAGTTGATCGTTTTCGACGAACCGACCACGGCACTGGACGTCGTCACCCAACTGGGGATTCTGCAAGCGATCGCTCAGGTGATTCGCCAGGCAGGTGTTGCGGCGATCTATATCAGCCACGATCTGGCGGTGGTCGCACAACTGGCTGACCAGATCATGGTGCTGCGTCATGGGCGATGTGTGGAGCATGGCACCACCGAGCAGATCCTCCAGCGTCCGGCGCAGGGCTACACCCGGGATCTGCTCAACGCCGGGCGCGCGGGCCGCATGTTGGGTAGCACAGATGCCGCAGCAGCTGAGCTGCTGGTCATCCGCTCGCTGACCGCAAGTTACCGGCAGCGACCGGTGCTCGACGACCTCTCATTGAGCCTTTGCCAAGGACGCACGCTGGCGCTGATCGGTGAATCCGGATCAGGCAAGTCGACCTTGGGCAGAGCCATCTGTGGCCTGCTCGGCGACGTGGGCGGGTCGATGACGCTCAACGGCCAGCCGTTGCCCCCAACCCTGAGTCGGCGGACCCGTGAGCATCTGCAGCAGATCCAGATGGTCCATCAGATTCCGGACAACGCACTCAACCCCAGACTCTGCATCGGCGATCAACTGGAGCGCGCCGTGCAGACATTCACCAGGCTGAGCCGACCGCTACGGCAACGGCGCGTGGCCGAACTGCTTGAACAGGTCGGCCTACCTGCGGACACTGCGAAGCGACTTCCGCACACCCTTTCCGGTGGGCAGAAACAACGCGTCTGCATCGCCCGTGCCTTGGCTGCAGAACCCGCCCTGATCATCTGCGATGAACCGACCTCGGCCCTCGACCCACTGGTTGCCCTGGACGTGTTGGCATTGCTGCGACGGCTGCAAACTGAAACGGGCGTGTCCTATCTGTTCATCACCCATGACCTGCACGTCGCCAGGGAAATTGCCCGCGAGGTCGCCGTGCTGCACGACGGACGCATCGTTCGGCACGGCCGTACGGCCGAGGCGCTCAGCGCACCGCTCGACGACTACACCCGGCGCCTGGTCGAAGCCGTGCCGCAGATGCGGCAGGACTGGCTGATGCAAATGGCCGGATGACTGTTCTGTGCCGCTCATAGCCCCTGCACGCGCCGCTCGGGCCGGAACATCAAGCAAAACCCTACAAGCACCACCGCTGCGAACCCGGCCGGAAACAGCCAGATGCTCTGCCAGTCATGCAGACTTCCCGATGCGTAGTGGTCGGTCACCTTCCCTGCCACCCAGAACCCGATCAGCATGCCCAGCCCATAGGTGGCCAGCGTGATCAGCCCCTGTGCCGAGCTGCGAAAGCGCTCGGGGGTTTTGGCGTCGGTATAGATCTGCCCGCACACGAAGAAAAAGTCGTAGCACACGCCATGCAGCGCGATACCGATCAGCAGCAGCGCGACCGCTTCACCGCCGCTGCCGTAGGCGAACAAAACATAGCGCAGTACCCAGGCGAGCATGCCGACCAGCAGAGCGATCTTGATGCCGAAACGGGCGATGAACAATGGCAACAGCAGCATGAACAGCACTTCGGACACCTGCCCGATCGCCATTTTTGCCGTGGGATTGGCGACACCGATCTCGGCCAGGAACGGGTTGGCGTTCTGGTAATAGAACGCCAACGGTATGCAGATCAGGATCGAGGCCAGGAAGAAAATCAGATAGCTGCGATCCTTCAGCAACCCGAGTGCATCCAGGCCCAACACCTGGCGCAGTCCCCGGCGCTCGCCGCTGGTTTGCAGGGGCGCGGTGGCGGGCAACGTGAAGCTGTAGAAACCGAGCAGTAGAGAGGCGATGGCCGACATCAGGAAGGTATTGCGCAGTGCTCCGCCCGCAATGCCTGGCGCCGAGTCCAACGCGAACACCATGCTGATGACCAGACCGGCCACGATCCAGCCGATCGTGCCCCATACTCGGATACGGGAAAATTCTCGCGCCGGATCCTGCATCTGCCGGAAGGCGACCGAGTTCACCAGGGCCAGGGTGGGCATGTAGGCAATCATGTAGGCCAGGACATAGGGATAGAACGTGGCGAAATCCGCTGCTCGATACAGCTGATACAACAGCACCGCGCCCAGCAGGTGAAGCACGGCCAGGATGCGCTCGGCGTTGAACCAGCGGTCGGCGATCAGGCCGATAACGAACGGGGCAATGATCGCTCCCCACGATTGCGTGGAGAACGCCAGGCCGATCTGGCCGCCGCTCGCCCCCAGTCCCGTCGCCAGAAAGGTGCCCAGGGTGACGAACCAGCCACCCCAGATGAAGAACTGCAGGAACATCATCACGCTCAATCGCGCGTTCATGGTTTTCATTGCGCTCACCGTTTTATTGTTATGGCAGATGTCGGTCGAAGGCTCGCAGGTTTCAGTCTTCAGGCAGGCCCAGTAATCGCCGGTTGGAATGAACGTCGGCAGACACCCCGGCGAAATCGTCGAAGGCCCGTTGGGTGCGTGTGATCATGTGGCGCTCGATGAACGCGGCCCCCTCACCTGCGCCTTGCGCCGAATCCTTCAGGCAGCATTCCCACTCCAGCACGGCCCAGCCATCGAATCCGTATTGGGTCAACTTGCTGAAGATCGATTTGAAATCCACCTGACCGTCGCCCAGGGAGCGGAAGCGTCCAGGCCGATCGACCCAATCCTGATAACCCCCGTAGACACCCGCGCGCGCATCGGGACGAAACTCGGCATCCTTGACATGGAACATGCGGATGCGCGCGTGATAGCGGTCGACGAAGCCCAGATAGTCCATCTGCTGCAGCAGCAGGTGGCTGGGGTCGTAGAGAATTGCGGCCCGCGGATGGTGGTCGACCGCCTGCAGAAAACGCTCGAACGAAGCGCCATCGTGCAGATCTTCGCCGGGGTGGATCTCGTAGCACAGGTCGACGCCAGCGTCTTCGAAGCAATCGAGGATGGGCAGCCAGCGCCTGGCGAGTTCGGCGAACCCTTGTTTGACCAGACCTTTTGGCCGCTGCGGCCACGGATAGACATAAGGCCACAGCAGCGCACCGGAAAAGGTCGCGTGGGCTTTCAGACCCAGCCGCTGGCTGGCACGGGCAGCAAGCTTGAGCTGGTCGCTGGCCCATTGCGTTCGGGCCTCGGGCCGACCGCGCACGTGGACCGGCGCAAACTCGTCGAACACCGCATCGAAAGCCGGATGCACCGCCACCAGTTGACCTTGCAGGTGGGTGGACAGCTCGCTGATCTGCACGCCGGCGTTTGCGCAAATGGCATTGAGTTCGTCGCAGTACGTCTGACTGTGCGCCGCTCTTTCCAGATCGATGTATCGGGTGCCCAGCGTGGGCAATTGAATGGCCTTGTACCCCTGGGAGGCGGCCCAGCTGGCGATGTTGGCCAAGCTGTCGAAAGGCGCTTGGTCGGACATGAACTGGGCCAGAAATATGCCCGGTCCACGCAGGCCGTGTTCGGTTGCAACGCTCATCATGAAAGGCTCCGTGAGTGCAGAGGACAGACCAGTTCGGTCCACTTGGCATCGCTGCGATGACTGGCGATGGCGGTTTCGATGAAGGCCATTCCACGCAGACCCACCTCCATGCCCGGCACGCCCGGCGCCTGGTTGCCGCCGCCACCGGCCTGGATGGCATCGGCGAAATCCACGTAGAGATTGGCCATCGCCTCCAGGTAACCCTCGGGATGACCGGCCGGCAGACGCATCCGCCGTGTGGCAGCCGCGCTGAGCCACGGCTGCCCGAGGCCCGAGCGCAGCACACGCATGGGCTGATCCAGCGAGCGATGGATCAGGCTGGACGGCTCTTCCTGACGCCATTCCAGTCCGCCTTGCTCACCGTAGATGCGGATTTTCAGCGGGTTCTCCTCGCCAGCGCAGACCTGGCTGGCAATGAGCACGCCGCTCGCACCGCCGTTCATCTTGAACAGCATGCTGGCATCGTCGTCCAGCCGACGGCCCTCGATGTGAGAGCCCAGCATGGCACTGAGTGAGTGCACCTGCTGATCGGCGACAAACTCGGCAAGACTGAACGCATGGGTGCCGATGTCGCCGATGCAGCCGCCGATACCGGACTGTTCCGGGTTGTCACGCCAGTCGGCCTGTATGTTGCCATCGCGGGCAATATCTTGGCTCAGCCAACCTTGGGGGTATTCGACGATGACTTTTCGCACCTTGCCAATCACACCGTTGCGCACCAACTCACGGGCTTCCCACACCATCGGGTAACCCAGGTAAACGTGGGCCAGACCGTATAGGCGATCGCTGCCGAGCAACACGCGATCGAGGCCCTGCAACTCGGCCAGGTTCAAGGCGGCAGGTTTTTCGCTGAACACGTGAAAGCCTGCCTGAATGGCCTGCCGAGCGACCGGGGCATGAAGATGATTCGGTGTGACGTTCACCACCAGTTGCATGCGCTGGTCACTGGGCAGGCGTGATTCGGCCTCGATCATCTGTTGCCAGTCCGCGTAGGTGCGCGCCGGCTGGAGCCCCAAGGCACTGCCCGTCCGCTGGTTATTCGAGGGATCGCGACTGAAGGCGCCGCACACCAGTTCGAAACGCCCGTCCAGCGCGGCGGCCTGACGGTGTGCCTTGGCGATGAAAGACCCTTCTCCACCGCCGACGAATCCCATTCTTGTCTTGTGCATGAAACCCAGCCTCAAAGCAGGTACCTGTCTGACGTACGATACGCAACCAGCAGATGTAACCGGTTACATCCTTACATCGAATCTAGGCGCCAAACTGTGCTCTGTCAAACGGACAGCCGCTGAAAATCGGTCCCGGACCCTACCGCGAACTGCGGTAAGCTTCGCGTTGGTATTCCCGAGAAACGAGGTGGACTTGTCGAACATTCGTGAAGTGGCGCGTCTGGCCGGGGTTTCGGTGGCGACGGTATCGCGCACCTTGAAGTCCCCGGAGCGAGTGCTGCCCGAGACCCGTGACCGGGTCAACGTCGCCGTGGAACAGGCCGGCTACCGACCCAACCTGATGGCCGTGCAGTTTCGCTCGCGGCGCACGTTCAACCTGGTCGTTCTGGTGCCGAACATTGCCAACGGTTTTTTTGCCCGCGTCATCAGCGGCGCCCAGAAAGCCGCCCAGGCCGCCGGCTATCGCGTGTTGCTGTGCGACACCCTGGGTTGCGAAGCCACCGAGCGCGAATTTGCCGAGTTGGTACACGCCCATCAAGCCGACGGGGTTCTGCAGTTGCGCGCCTACGATCCGTTCGTTTCAACCGGCGATCTCTCGGACGTGCCGCCCATCGTCAACGCCTGCGAAGTGTTGCAAAGCGGTCGTCATCCAACCGTCAGCCTTGATAACCGAGCGGCTGCCAAAGCCGTCACCCAGCACCTGCTCGACCTGGGCCACCGACGCATTGGCTTGATCAACGGACCGGCCGACAGCCCGCTGACTCACGACCGCCGCGCGGGCTACGAAGCGGCGCTGCGCGAAGCCGACATCGCACCCGACCCGGCATTGATCTGCCCAGGCGATTTCAGTCTGAAAGCCGGCTATGACGGTGCGCTGCAGTTGCTGGCTGGGCCCGAGCGCCCCACCGCACTGTTCTGCGAAAGCGATGAAATGGCCATCGGCGCCTTGAAACGGATCAGGGAAATGGGCTTGCGCGTACCTCAAGACGTTTCACTGGCCGGGTTCGACGACATCGAACTGGCCGCCTACTCCGATCCGCCGCTGACGACCATCGCCCAGCCGGCCGAACAGTTCGGCCAGCAGGCGGTAGAGATGTTGATCAGCCTGATCGAGAAACGCCCGCTGGCGGCACGGCACGTGACCTTGCCCTATCAGCTGACGATTCGGCAGAGCACCGCTCGGGTAGCGGGCTGATCATGCTCGTTATTGATTCGAGGCCGACGCGGACTTTTTCTGCCGTCGACACCGCTCCGAGCAATAACGAACTTCATCCCAGCATCTTTCCCATTTCTTGCGCCAAGTGAAGGGCAGACCACATGTGGCGCAGTGCTTTACCGGTAGTTCACTCTTTTTCAAACACTGTCTCCATCGACCAGCACCGAAATCATCCCGATCCGAAAATCATCAGAGGCTGTATAAAACCACAGTACCTCGCTAGAATGCGCCATCCGCCCATCACCTGGACAAACGTATGGACCTGCATCTTAGCCAAACGAGCGCGGCCGTCGCCATGGTCAACCGGCTCCAGTCCGAGTTGATGGAGCTGGGCGAAGTGCTGCGGGCCTTCAGGGATCAAGCCCATGTCGATGCCATGTTCGGCCTGGATTTCCGGCCCGAGGATGCGGTGCGCAATGAACCGATTGAAGTTCGTACGCTCTACGGCGATGAGGCAGTACACGCGGCGTTCGAAGCACTCACCAGTATCTGGGTCAAAGTTGGCCAGCACCCACGGGAAACGCTGCGTGTACCCGGTGTGATCGCCCTGCCCCGCGCGGCCATCGACAAGATCCTGCAGACGAACGTCACTCGTAGCGAGCTGGGCAAGTTGATCGGGGCCATCGAAAAGACCAACGACCGCCGCAATGTCTGGGGCCGCTTCAAGGGCCGCGGGAACGGCATCGTTCCCAAACAGGTTTTGCGCTTGACCCATGTGCTTACCGATCCCCAGGTCATCAACTTCTATTGGGATGACACCGGCTCTTCCGGCGCACGCAAGATGGCCGGCGACTTGATCGAAGAATGGAAAGAGTTGCTCGATCAATACCGCGACAAACAAGCGACCGTGCATCACTCCTCGGAAGCTGCGGCCGAGAACGCCCTGCTCTACGGCATCGACATGCTGGCCAAGCTCGACCCGAGCGAACAGGTCGCGATTCGTCGATTGGTGCAGCCTCATATTCGCGCGCGGGTTCGCAATGCAGACGCGAAAGTGAAGCCGATCATTGCACCGGTCCCCTTCGTCTACGAACTAGGCCAGCCAGCGCCGAAGGTCAAACCGCTTCAAAGTTACGAGCCGAAGATCCTGGTGAAGAAAAACACCCGCCTCGCATTGCTGGAGGATGATCCGTACGTGGAAGCGATGAACCTGTTCCGCTACAAGGAAGAGCATCGTGTGTATGGACCGATGCCCAGGAAGTCGGAAGAGCCTTGAGAAAGGTTGGGAACTGGGAACAGAACTCAAGCGCCTCTTCCGTTGTTAACCCGGCTGTGAATGCGGTGTGTGGGTTAGATAAAACGGCTTCTTTGTCATGATGTTACTGTTATTGAAGTAGGGTGATCATTGCAGTGAGGGATGTCAGTCGAGCACGATGACGGCCCTTCTTTGCTCACGGCGCGCGGAGACAGGGTTGAAGGTGCTGGGGCTGCCCGTCATGATGTTATTAGTGCTCAGCGATTGACGTGCCATGTGCTGCGCTCGATCCTGAATGGGGTGCTTTACCTGTTTCGGTTTCTCGACGCGAGGATACATCCCAATTGCGTGTTGCCAGCAGCGAATCGGCATGCTGTCCTTTCTCGATGTGATGAGCCGTTCAATACGCCAAAGTCCTGTAACATGCCCTTCTTTTTTTCAAGTGGCAGCCTTCTGGTGTCCGCAACTCCTCTCACCGCACGCGAAACCTGCCAGTTGCTTCGAGACATCGCCTTGGGGACTCGCACGCTATACCGTGTGGGCGACGCGTGCTGGGCCAACACCCACGACTCAACGCTGACGGTGGGCGCCGATGGGTGGCTCATCACCTTCCATAAGCACGACGACGGTCGCTTCCATTGCGAGCGTTGCCAGAGCCCTGACGGCCGACTGTATGCCTTCGACTCGGCCCAGCGTTACGGCACCGATCCTATCGAGCTGTTGAGCACCTGGGAGCATGCTCGATTGGCGCAATTGCTGGCTGAAGTCTGAGCCGAGCCTTCGACAGCCGGTCTTCAGACCCCATAGCCGCAGCCGATACCCTTTCATCAAGCTACCCTGCCCCGCTGGTAACACCCCACCATGCCTCCGAATGCCGATCACGTAGATTTTCTGTCCCTCCTGAACGCCATTCAGGAGTTCATCGTCGTCAAGGACGGCGCCGGACGATGGCTGTTCTGCAACAAGACGGCCCTTGCCGCCTACGAAATGAGCAGCTTCGACTACGTCGGTATCACCGATGCCGAACTGCTCACCTTGCAGCCGAAGTTTGCCGAGGGTTTCGCGCGCAACGTCGAGACGGACGAGTTGGCCTGGCGCAACCGCCGCGCAACGATCGTCGAAAAATCCTTCATGGGTCAGGATAACCGCATCAATACCTGGGAGGTCATCAAGACGCCCTCCTTCAATGCCGACGGCACGCGCTACCGGCTGCTGATCGTCAGCCGCAACATCACCGAACGCAAGCTTGCCGAGAAGGCCCTGCAAGCCAGCGAAGAACGCTTCAAGAACCTCGCCCACCTGGATGCCTTGACCGGTATATCCAACCGCAGGGGGATTCTCGACCTGATCGCCCATGCATTGGCTCAACCCACGACGCCTGCCAGCGCCCCACTGCCTTCGGCGCTCATCTACATGGACCTGGATCGCTTCAAGCTGATCAACGACCAGCGGGGTCACGAGCTCGGCGACGAATTGCTGATCGCTTTCGCCCGGCGCACCCGCCTCTGCCTGCGCGAGGGCGATCTGTTCGGTCGCATCGGTGGCGACGAGTTCGTCGCGTTTCTACCGCATACCGATCAGGCACAGGCGCTTCAGGTTGCCAGCCGCCTGTGCGAATCCCTGAGCCATCGGTGGAACGTGAAGGGCCAGGAAATCCACACCACCTCCTCGATAGGCATCGCGTTCTTCCCCGAAGCGGGCGAGGACGTGCACACGCTGCTGCGCCATGCGGATGAGGCGCTGTACCAGGCCAAGCGCGCGGGCAGATCGCAGATCAAGGTGTATTCGGCGCAGTGATCGATCCACTTGGGCGCCAGGCTCACCTGGACACTCGCTCCGCCCTGTCCAGAAGCCACGTCAGCAACAATCCGGGGATCAGGAACCCCAGTGAGACCAGGGCTCCGTGGAAGATGTGCGTCAACGGCTCCTGCAAGGTAGCCACGAGTTTCATCGGCGAAGCCACTGGGGAAAGCTGCAGGAACAGGACGACCAGCACCGTACAGGGCCAGACCAGGCTGACTCCGCGGCGCGCGCTGATCCGCCAGGCATAGACAGCCAGCACCGCCGAGAAAACGCCTTCGAGGACCCAGGCGAGCGTTCCCAGTTTGCCCCACAGCCCATACCCGTAGTGCTCGACCGAGTGTGGGTAAAGTGCCAGGTCGCTATTGTGCATCGGCCAGTCGGCGATGAAGTGTGAGAAGGCCGCCAAGGCCGCCACCGCCGCGACTGCACGGTGCTTGATGAACAGCAGCCCCCAGATCACGGACCAGAACAGCGCAGCGAGCAGGGAATGGTCCCAATCGATAAAGGTCAGATCGAAAAACAGGTAGGGCTCACTGGCCAGATTGGGGGTTACTGTATTGAAACCCAGCAGAATGAAGATCCCGTCCAACAGATCCAGGAAGCCGACGCTCATCATGATGGGCAACGCGGGAACCTTGGGGTAACGGGCCTTGATTGCCAGGCCAATTGCGAAGTGACCAACGTACATGCTGTGTTCCTGCTCCCAGTAGGCCTGTCGTCTACAGGCTAGAGGCTTTTGATACTATCCAAGGCTCGAAAACAAGATTGTCGGGTATTGGCAATGTCGGGACCATTTACCGCAGTGCCCTCCTCACTCTGGTCGCTACCGCCCGAAGTCGATGCGCGTCTGCTCCAAGGCGCGCGCGTCAAAAGGCTGGTGAAGTCCGAGGCAGTGTTTCCCCAGGGTTCGGAACCCCTCGGCATGTTCCGTGTGATCAGGGGCACGTTGCGAGTCAACAGCCAGAGCGCCAGCGGACGTCCGCTTTTTCTTACTTCACTGGGTATGGGTGATTGGTTCGGGGAAGTCCCGCTTCTGGATGGTTTGCCGAGAACCTATGATGTTCGCGCCAGCTCTTCAGTGGAGGTGGCCGTGCTTCCTGCAAGCGAGTTCTGGCAGATCATAGAGGAGCGACCGGATGTGCTGTTGGCTATCACACGTCTGGTCTGCAGCAGATACCGAATGGCGCTGGATTGGGCCGCAAGTGCAATCCTCACGCCCCTGCCCGTCAGGCTGGCCACGCGTCTTGCGGCCATGATTCATCGCTCGGGTAGCCAACAGGCGCCCATCCTCAAGATCAGTCAGGAAAGTCTCGCCCAGCAGCTGGGCGTTTCTCGCCAGAGCGTCAATCGGCAGTTGAAACTCTGGGAAAGCGAAGGGCTGTTGACACTCCAGTACCGTGCGATCGTCATTGTCGACCTGCAAAAGCTCGAAAACGCCACCCGAGAACACTAGGCTGCCCTCGCAAAAGTAGAGGGATGGTCGCGGATAACCGTAGTGTCATGATGTTATCAATGGTCCTGTGCCACCGCGCGCCGTAAGCGCACGCGGTGGCAACGACCTATCGCGAAATCATCCCGGCCGCCTGTTCGGTCGCTTCGGTCGTCCGCGTCGCCAGCTTGCGCACCTCGTCCGCGACCACGGCGAACCCGCGNNAGCGCCAGCAGGTTGGTCTGGTTGGCGATGCTCTGGATGGTGGAGACGATCTGCGACAGCTGCGCGATGTTGTCTTCCAGGGTGCGCTGGTGCTCCACCTCCGCTTCGCGCAACGCCTGCTGCTCGTGCAGCAGATTGACGTCCACCAGCGCGCCGACCACGCGCAGGGGTGCGCCCTGCGCATCCCGACGAGTCTGGCCGCGAGCACGGAACCAGCGATACTCGCCGGTTTTCATCTTCAGCCGGTACTCGATGTCGAACGGCGTCTTGCCCGAGCGATCGTTCAGGTGGCTGCCGAAAGCGGCCAGGCTGCGTTCCTTGTCATCGGGGTGCAGTCTGGAGGCCCAGCTGTCGAGTACATCGGGAAACTCTTCGACGGTTTCGAAGCCCAGCAGCCTGCGGAATTGCGTCGACCACCAGAAGGGATTCTTCGGGTTGACCGGATCCCCAGCGATCACTTCCATGTCCCAGAGGCCATCGGAAAGCATCTCCCGAGCCAGTTCGAACCGCGTGATGATCACTTCGTGCTCATGGTCCCGTTGCAGCTCATCGTGAATGTCGCGCAACGAGCCGGCGACCCGCACAGGCCGGCCCTGGGCATCGCGCAGGGTCTCGCCCTGGGCGTAGAACCAGCGGTAGCTGCCGTCTTTCATCGCCAGGCGATTCTTGACCTTGTATGGCGTGTGGCCTGACTTGTCGTTGAGGTGACGTGCGAAGGCATCCAGCGTCGCTTGTTTGTCCTGCGGATGCAGGCGATCTGCCCAACTGGCCAGCACGTTCGGGAAATCACGCTCGTCATTGAAACCCAGCAGGTTGCGCAACTGCTGCGACCACCAGAAGCGATTGTTGGGATTGACCGGGTCGCCGGCCACGACCTCCATGTCCCACAAGCCTTCGCTGGAGGCGCGGTTGACCAGGTCGAATCTGACCTCGTGGGCACGAGCCGCTTGTTCGGTTTCGCGCAACAGTTCGCGGGCGGTTTCGAGTTCCGCTTCGAGGGCGGCAATCCGTGTTTCGGCGTGGCTGCGGGATTGATTGACGGCCTCCAGCGCGCGATTGACCGCCGGGGCGGCGGCACACCCTCGCAGCTGAGGTTCGGTACCCTGAGTGAGGGCGGACAGCAATTGTTGCAAGGCGCGCCGATCGCGGCGCAAAGGAAACAGGACAGGCATGAATAGAGCTCTATACAGGTGGCGGGCCTGATCCATGGCACCTCGCCATCTGTATCGTCACAGAACTGGAAAACTGTATAGGTTTTTAAAGGTTTTTCCGGTCAGTCCGTGAGTCATGAGATTGCTGCAAACAGAATGATTGGATACGGGCCAGTCCCCTCACTCAGCCTTGCCCAACACCGCCTGCAACAACACGTTCGCACCGGCTTCAGCCCAGTGCGGGTGGATGTGCTCTGCCTCGTTATGGCTCAGGCCATCCACGCAGGGAACGAAGATCATGGCGGTGGGCGCCACTCGGTTCAGGTAACAGGCGTCATGCCCGGCACCGGAGATGATCGAACGACTGCGATAGCCCAGCTTTTCACTGGCACTGCGGACCACAGCCACACAGTCGGCATCGAACGCGATGGGGGCATACTGGAAAATCTGCTCGACGTGCCAGTGCAGACCTATGGCCTCGGCGATGTCACGTACCGCCGTGCGCAATAGGCCATCGAGTTGCTCCAGTGCGGACTCATCGGGATGACGGAATTCAACGCTAAAATGCACCCGCCCCGGCACCACGTTGCGTGAGTTGGGATGGATCTGCGCCATGCCCACCGTGGCGCGGCCTTCGTCGCCGTGGGCGAGACCGAGGCCGTTCACCGCTTCCACGACCCGCGCAAATCCCAACAGGGCATCAAGGCGATGGTCCATTGGCGTGGTACCGGCGTGAGCGCTGCGTCCGATCAGGTCGACTTCGTACCAGCGCTGCCCCTGCGCCCCAGTTACGACGCCAATGGTAAAATCCTGTGCCTCCAGGATCGGCCCCTGCTCGATGTGCAACTCGAACGCCGCATGCACCGGCCCGGCCTGGCAGGGATGGCTACCCGCGTAGCCGATGTGCTCCAGCGCCTGCCCAAGGCTCACGCCTTGCGCGTCTGTGCGCGACAAACCATAGGCCAGGTCGAAGACACCGGTATAGACCCCGGAAGCGATCATCGCCGGAGCGAAGCGCGAACCCTCTTCGTTGGTCCAGTTGACCACCTCGATGGCCCGCTGCGTCTGGACACCGTGGTCGTTGAGGGTGCGCAGCACTTCCAGGCCCGCCAGCACGCCATAGATGCCGTCGAACTTGCCGCCAGCCGGCTGGGAGTCGCCGTGCGAGCCGGTCAGCACAGGCGCCAAGGTGGGGTCAGTGCCTTCGCGGCGCGCGAAGATGTTA
The DNA here is from genome assembly GCF_002438365.1 of Pseudomonas sp. UBA6276. Taxonomy (NCBI): domain Bacteria; kingdom Pseudomonadati; phylum Pseudomonadota; class Gammaproteobacteria; order Pseudomonadales; family Pseudomonadaceae; genus Pseudomonas; species Pseudomonas sp. UBA6276. Next base: position 7,764 of record NZ_DJUS01000058.1, on the reverse strand, counting down.
CCCATGGTGTCGACACGAATGCTGCAGCCGACCGCTCGCGCCCACTGCACGAAAAGATCGCGGCCCAGGCGGTCCTCGTCGCTCAATGCCAGGCGCGAGACGCCGCCAGCGGATGTGGCGCCATGCTGGGCCATGGTCATCAGCGATTCCCATAGACGCTCGCCGTCGACTCGCAGCGCCGCGCTCATGAGCCTGCCTCCTGAGGCTTGGCGCGATAGCGAAAATCACAGCGCGGCGCACCGCCCATGATGGTTTGGGTACGGGTTAATTCGATGTCGGGGTTATAGCCCACGATGAACAATTCGTCGCGATTGCATGAGAGCAGATGGCCGATCTCGCCCAGGCCCATTTCGTGATACATCTCGGCATAGCGGCAACGCTGCACGTCATAGTCATAATGTTGGGCATCGCTGGCGATGACTTCGACTTTCAGGGCATCGTCCTTCTCCCACAGTACCTGCAGTTCGACGAAACTTTGGAGGTCGGCACCCTCAGGCTCACGTGCGGCGAAGTGTCGGCCTGCTTCGATGGCGGCGTTGCCCACGGCCTCGCCGATCACCGCAGCGGCGTGGGCCTGGCCGTGTTCGCGTTTGAGAATCTCGTAGATCGGCTTGATGATTTCGGCTTCGATGCGCCGACGGGCCAGAATGCCCAGCTCACCGTCATGACTGCTCATGCTCTTTCTCCTGCAAAGGCGCGGGTTGGCCCGCGCCATTCTGGTTACTGTTGTTCGCCGTGAGCCACGCTGACCGGCTGCCATTGATTGGCCTTGACCTGGTACACCGTGAACGAAGGGTCTTTGAGGTTGCCCTGAGCGTCGAAGGCGATGGTGCCGGTGACTCCTGAATACTGACTTGCACGCAAGACCGGCAAGTACTTGGCCGGATCCACCGAGTCGGCTTTTTCCAGGGCGGCGATCAGGACGCCGACACCGTCGTAAGCAAACGGCGCGTGCAATTCGATGGGCGCCTTGAAACGCTCGCGGTAGGCCTGTTCGAAAGCCTTGCCACCCGGCATCTGCGACACCGCCAGGCCCGGCTCCAGTGCCGTTACGCCTTCTCCGTCTTTCTGCGCCAGTTCCAGAAACGTCTGGCTGACGAAACCACCGGCGCCCATCAACGTGGCATTGATGCCCAGTTGCTTGATGCGACGAGCCAAAGGAGCCGCCTGAGCATCGACGCCGCCGAAGAAGATCAGGTCCGGATTCTGCGCCTTGAGCGTTGTCAGCACCGGGCTGAAATCGACGGTCTTGTCGTCCACGTATTCGCGGGCGACAACGTGGCCTGCGTGGTTGTCGACCGACTTGACGAACTGGTCAGCCAAACCTTGTCCGAAGGCGGTACGATCATCGATGACGGCAATACGCTGCGCTTTCAGCGTCTTTAGCGCGTAATCGCCCGCTACCTGACCGCCATCGTCGTCATGGCCCATGATGCGGAAACTGGTATCGAAGCCCTGCTGGGTGTACGCATGGCCGGTGGCGACCGGTGCTACCTGGGCGATACCGGCATCGTGGTAGACCCGTGCCGCCGGAATGCTGGTGCCTGTGTTCCAGTGCCCCACTACGCCAACGACGCCAGCGTCTACCAGACGCTGGGCCACGGTCACCGCAGTGCGCGGGTCGGACTGGTCATCTTCGCTCAACAGTTTGAAGGTAACGGTTTGGCCGCCAATCTTTATGTGCCGCGCATTGGCGTCGCTGATGGCCAAGCGTGCGCCGTTTTCCAGATCTTTGCCGATACGGGCAGAGGGACCGGTCAGGGGGCCGGCCAGGCCAATCAGTACTTCCTGATCGGCTTGAGCGATGGCGCTGGCCAGGCCGCTGATGGCCAGTCCGATGACGGCGGCACGTTTGAATGGAGTAGAACGTTTCATGTCGATTTCCTGTGGTTCTCGGGCTGGCGATGCCAGTCATACGCGGGTCGGAACACGCCGGCCGTCCGGTAGCGTCGAAGGTGCAGCAAAATTCGAAAAAAGATCGGAGAGGAACACCTGCGCCATCGTCATCCGATCGAGCGTTCATTCACCCAGATAGGCCTCGCGGATGCCGGGATCATCGAGCAGTGCGGCACTGTTGCCAGTGAGATGGATGCGACCGCTGTCCATTACATAGGCGCGGTCGGTCGCCTGCAGCGCCAGGCGAGCGTTTTGCTCCACCAACAGCAGCGTCATGCCGGCCTGGCACACCGCGTCTATCACCGCGAAGATCTTCTCGACCATGATGGGCGCAAGGCCCATCGACGGTTCATCCAGAATCAGCAGCCGTGGACGTGACAGCAGCGCGCGAGCCAGGGCCAACATCTGTTGCTCGCCACCGGACAACAGCCCGGCGGACTGGCCCAAGCGCTCACGCAGGCGCGGAAAATGCTCGAACAGCCCCTCCATGTCTTCATCGACCTGCTCGCGGTCACGCCTCAGGTAGGCGCCAGCCTGAAGATTCTCCAGCACGCTCATGCGGGCAAAAATGCCGCGCCCCTCGGGCACCAGGGAAACACCCTGCCGGGGCAGGCGGTGGGCCGGAACCGCGCGAATGGAATGACCGTCGAATCGGATGTCGCCAGAGGCCATGGGCAACAGGCCGGCCAACGCCTTGAGGGTCGACGTTTTCCCTGCGCCGTTCGCGCCGATGAGAGTGACGCGCTCGCCGGCGTTGACGTGCAGATCGATGCCTTTCACCGCTTCGATGGCGCCGTACCGCACGCGCAGGTCGCGAATATCCAGCAGCACGTCAGACATGAGCGCCTCCTCCCAGGTAGGCCTGGATCACAGCTGGGTGTCGACGGACCACATCGGGCGCGCCCTCGGCAATCACCCGACCGTAGTCCAGGACGCTGATGCGGTCGCAGATGCCCATCACCAGTTTCACGTCATGCTCGATCAGCAGCACGGTGTGTCCGTCATCGCGAATTCTCTCCAGCAGGCTGCGCAGCTGAAGCTTCTCGGTGGCGTTCATGCCGGCTGCTGGTTCATCGAGCGCCAGCAGCCTGGGTTCGGTGGCCAGCGCACGGGCGATTTCCAGACGACGCTGATGCCCATATGAAAGTGAATCGGCTGGGCTGTCGGCCCATTGGCCAATGCCGACGTAATCCAGCAGCTCCTGCGCCGTGTCGCGGGTTTCGCGCTCTTCGTCACGCGCGCGGCGGTGCCGTGTTAAGGCAGCCCACAGGCCGTTGTGGGTGCGCACATGGCGCCCGACCATGACGTTTTCCAGGACCGTCATGCCTTTGAACAGGCGAATGTTCTGGAACGTACGGGCGATTCCAGCCTGTGCCACCTTGTGCACCTGCGTCGGCCGGTAGGCAACGCCGTCGAGCAGGAAGCGCCCTTGCTCGGCCTGGTACAGCCCGGTGATCACATTGAAGAAGGTGGTCTTGCCCGCCCCGTTGGGCCCGATCAATCCATGCACATGACCTGGCGTGATGTTCAGGCTGACGTCGTCGAGCGCGAGCACTCCGCCGAAGCGCATGCTGACCTGTTCGATCTGCAATACAGGCGCGCTCATCGTCCACCTCCCGATGCCGGCCACAGCCCGGCCGGGCGGTACAGCATCGCCAGGATGAGGGCCAGGCCGTAGATCAACTGGCGGATGATCTCTGGATCGACCGGCACGTAACCGAACAGGGCCTGTTGCAGCGGTGCCAGACTGGCGCGCAGCAGTTCGGGCAATGCCGCCAGCAACAGGCAGCCCAACACCACGCCCGGAATGTGGCCCATACCGCCCAGCACCACCATGGCCAATACCACGATGGATTCGTTGAGGCTGAACGACTCCGGCGACACGAAACCCTGAAACGAAGCAAACATGGCGCCGCTCACGCCACCGAATGCAGCGCCCATGGCAAAGGCCAGCAATTTGAAACGCACGGTGTCGATACCCATGGCCTTGGCGGCGTCTTCGTCCTCCCGAATCGCGACCCAGGCGCGGCCGATACGCGAATTCTCCAGGCGCATGCAGATGAATACGATCGCCAACGCCAAGGCGGCGAACAGGTAATAGTAGAGGTAGACCGAGGGCAGGCGCAGACCCAATACATCCTGGGTTCGCGCCAGGCTGAAACCGAACAGGCTGACCGGATCCACCGAGGAAATGCCTTTGGCACCGTTGGTGATGTTCACCGGGCGATCCAGGTTGCGCATCAGTACACGAATGATTTCACCGAAGCCCAAGGTAACGATGGCCAGGTAGTCACCGCGCAAGCGCAAGGTCGGCGCGCCCAGAAGTACACCGACGCCGGCTGCCAGCAGTGCGGCCAACGGCACCAGCCAACCGATGCCGACATGCAGCCCCGGTCCGAACCAGTCCGCCAGCAAGGCGAAGTGCACCGTCAGATGCGGCGAGGCCAACAGCGCAGTCAAGTAGGCGCCCACCGCGTAAAACGCGATAAATCCCATGTCCAACAGACCGGCATAACCCACGACGATGTTCAGCCCCAGCGCCAGCATCAGGTAGAGCAGCGCAAAGTCCAGGGTCCGCACCCAAGAATTGCCACCGGCCTGCCCCACTACCCAGGGTGCCAGCAATACCGCCACGGCTAGCAACAGCCCTCCGGCTCGTGCCTTGGCAACGGATCCTATCGATAGACCGTTCATGCGCGGCTCGCCAGACGTTCGCCCAGAATGCCCGAGGGCCGCAGGACCAGTACCGCGATCAACACCAGAAACGCGAATACGTCCTGATAGTTGCTGCCCAGCACGCCACCCGTGGCCTGCCCCAGATAACCGGTGCCCAGCGCTTCGATCAGACCCAGCAAGATGCCACCAAGCATGGCGCCGCGCAGGTTGCCGATGCCTCCCAGCACGGCTGCGGTGAACGCCTTGATGCCCGGCAGAAACCCCATATAGAAGTTGGCGCTTCCGTAGTTGCTGGCCATCATCACGCCAGCCAATGCTGCCAACGCGCCGCCTACGGCAAAGGTGATGACGATAACGCGATCGGGATCGATGCCCATCAGGCTTGCCACCTGCGGGTTCTCCGCCACCGCGCGCATGGCCCGGCCCAGCCGGGTGCGTTCAACCAGCAGCCACAAACCAGCCATCACCGCCAAGGCAACAGCGATGCTCGTCAGCGCGGTCGCATTGGTGATCGCGCCCGTGGGGCCGGGTGTTACCTGGATGGGGTCGAGCGGCAGCAGTTGGGGAAACATCAGTGGATTGCGCGACCATATGAGCATGGCCACGGTTTGCAGCAGCAATGACACGCCGATTCCACTGATCAGCGGCGCCAACCGTGGCGCCTGCCGCAGGCGGCGGTAGGCTACGCGTTCGATCACGATCGCCAGTACCGCGCAGCTGGCCATGGCCAGGAGCGTTGCCAGCAGTAGCTGGACTAGGCCAGGCAAGTCAGGCAGCGCAACCTGCAACCCCTGCAGTGACGACAGGCCCACCAGGGCACCGACCATGAGCAGATCGCCGTGGGCGAAGTTGATGATGCGCAAGATCCCGTAGACCATGGTGTAGCCCAGGGCGATCAAGGCATACAGGCTGCCGAGCAAGAGCCCGTTGAGCACTTGCTGGATGAAGGTATCCATGGTGTTGGACCATTCCGAAGACGACGACCGCGGCACAGTAATAATCTATTCTGTTTTTATCAACTCTCTAATTCTACTAAGCTTATTCCATCTGATTTAACGCAATATACAGCTCAATAGATGAATAAAATCAGGGGTTTCCGCACATTTCGAAGACGTGCTAAATTCAATACATGAATATTTTAGAACAATTGCCCAACGATCCCCCGCTGCGTGCCGTGCGCACGTTCGAAGCCTTCGCCCGTCACGGTGGGGTCAATTCCGCGGCACGCGAACTGGACATTTCTCCCTCTGCGGTCAGTCATCAGTTGCGCTTGTTGGAAACCTTCCTGCAACAGCCGTTGACCATACGCCAGGGGCGCAACCTGGTGCTGACCGAAGAGGGCCGCGAATACTACCGGGCCATCCGCTCCGCCTTTGCGGTGCTGCGTAGCGCCACTGAACATGTGCGCGAAAAGTCCGCACTGCGGCAGATCACCATCAGCATGATTCCCATGTTCGGCTTCAACCTGTTCATTCCACGCCTGCCGGTGTTCCTTCAGGAGAACCCGGGGCTGGACATCAACGTGACGTACGCGAACCACCGCAGTTATCCCAGCGATGCGGCGGACCTGTCGATCCGATTCGGTACCGGGCACTGGCCTGGCTACCATAGCGAACTGCTGCTCAGCGGCGCGCTGACCCCCTATTGCAGCCGGGACTTTCACGCCGCTCGTGGCCCACTGGACAGCCTGGAAGATCTGCGCCAGGTGCCGCTGCTGCACGATGAAGAGCGCGGCACCTGGGCGCAGTGGTTTGCCGAAGGCGGTACCAAGCACCCTGGCGCATTGCAAGGCATGCTGTTCGAAGACGGCCAACTGACGCTGACCGCAACGCTCACGGGCCTGGGTTGCGGCCTGTTGCGGGCGCCGATGGTGGCGCACCTGGAGGCCTCAGGCGAACTGATCAGGCTGTCGCCGCGGGAAATCGACGATGGGCGCGCGTACTACCTATGCCGCCGCACGGGTGGCGAGCTGTCGGTCGAGGGCAGCAAACTGTACGAGTGGATAAAGCGCACACTGGGAAAATGATCCATGAGCGCTGACGGACGCTGCAAACGGGCCGACGCTGCAGCTGCAGCGGTGTACGCGACTGGACTCGCTGGCAAAAAAGTATCAGCACGATGCAAGAACCAGGCTACCAGCGCCCCGGTCTTTCAGAGTATGTTGCCGAAACTTTGCGGATGCCTGCGGCGGTGTTGCCCGGCTCCACGTTCGATCCATTCGAGCGGTGCCCCACATAACAAGAGGAAGCTGGATGAACAGGCAACTGCCCGCAGTCGTGGTGTTTGGTGAAGCACTCACCGACCTGGTCCAACACGCACCCGGGCGCTGGCAGGGCTATCCGGGTGGCGCGCCGTGGAACGTGGCGCGGGCCATGAGTCGCCTTGGGGTCTCGACGGCGTTCGCCGGTTCGATCAGTACCGATTCGCTCGGGGATGAGCTGTTCAAGCAGTCCGAAGCCGCGGGCCTGGACATGCGTTTCCTGCAGCGTATCGACGTCGATCCGTTGGTGGCGATCGTGCCCTCCAGCCACCCTCCGCGTTATTTTTTTGCCGGCGAAGCCGATCTGCATTTCGACGTTCAGCTTCTGCCGGCGGGCTGGCTGGAAGCTGCGCAGCTCTGCCATTTCAGCTGCATCAGCCTGGCGCGCCAGCCACTGGGTGACAGGCTGGTGGAGGTGGCTCGGCAGGTGAAGCGACACGGCAAGCTGATCAGCTACGACCCCAACTGGCGCAACCTGATGGACAGCCGTTACCGCGAGGTAACCTTTCCGGCCATGGTGGAACTGGCGGACATCATCAAGCTGTCGGATGAAGACTTGCGTCAGATCTATCCCGGTTTGAGCGAAGAACAGGCCCTGCAGCAGCTGCGCGAGATGAACGCGAACGCTCAGGTACTGTTCACCCGTGGCGCCGATGGCATGGTGTTATTCACCCTGGGCAGCAAGGTCGAGCAGGCCGCCATCGCCGTCGAGGTGGCCGACACCGTGGGTGCCGGCGACGCGAGCATGGCAGGCTGGCTGGCTTCGGGCCTGTTGGGCATCGAAGCGGCGCAGGCGCGCCTGGCCTTCTCTGCGGCATGTGCTTCGGTGTCGTGCGCCAATGCGGGCGCTTATGCACCCAATCGTGAAGAAGTCGAACAGCTCTTGGCGCGTTCAGGTGGATCGCGCTGAGCCCTTCGCGGCCACGGACCGC
>NZ_DJUS01000191.1:899-4878 GCF_002438365.1 Pseudomonas sp. UBA6276 | reverse complement strand
TTCGCCTCGGCCAACGTCGAGCTGACGCGCCAGGGGCTGGCGCCCTTCTATGACCTGCAACTGCTGGGCGAAACCCCAGGACCCGTCGCGACCTCGGCCGGGCTCAAACTGCATGCCGATGCCAGCTGGCAGTCAGTGGACTGCTCCACCTTGGATACAGTATTGCTGCCCGGCGGCAGCAGCGATGCCGAGCAATGCGCCAATACCGCCCTGCTCGCCTGGCTGCGCGCGGCGGCGCCTCAGGTACGGCGTTTGGGCTCGGTGTGTTCGGGCGCGCTGATGCTCGCCAGCGCCGGGCTGCTGGACGGTTTGATCGCCACCACCCACTGGGATGATGTCGAGGCGTTGAAGACCTTCGCCAACGTACAGGTTCGGGGCGATCGGCTACACACCTTTGATCCGTCGGACAAGGATGGCCACAGCCACATCTTCACCTCGGCCGGCGTCACGGCCGGCATCGACCTGGCACTGGCCTTGATCGAAGCCGATCTGGGCCGACCACTGGCGCTGGCTGTGGCGCGCCGCCTGGTACTGTTCCTCAAGCGCTCGGGCGGACAGACGCAGTTTAGCCCGCACCTGGCGCGCTGCAACGGGCCGACGTCGAGGCTGACCGAACTGCTGGAGTGGATCGCGCACAACCTCAGCGCCGACCTGTCACTGGAAGCGCTGGCGCAGCAGGCCAACATGACGCCACGCACGCTGTATCGCGTGTTCTTCGCCGAATTGAACATCACCCCGGCGCGACACATCGAGCGGGTCCGACTGGAAGCGGCCAGGGCCATGATTCAGGGTGGACAGTTGTCGGTGCAGAGTGTGGCGCGGTTGTGCGGCTACGGGCATGCAGAGAATCTGCGCCGCAGCTTTCAGAAAGTGCTCGGGGTCAGTCCCCAGGGGTATGCGCAGCGCTTCGGCCAGTAAGGCCGGGCACCGACGCTGCACAGAGGCAGCGAGTCGATGCTGGCGCCACGCCGATCAGTAGTAGGCGTTTTCTTTCTGAGTGTGGTCGGTCACATCGCGTACGCCCTTGAGCTCGGGGATGCGTTCGAGCAAGGTGCGCTCGATACCGTCCTTCAGGGTCACGTCAGCCTGCCCGCAACCCTGGCAGCCGCCACCGAACTGCAGCACGGCGATGCCGTCCTCGACCACGTCGATGAGGCTGACCTGGCCGCCATGGCTGGCCAGACCGGGATTGATCTCGGTCTGCAGGTAGTAGTTGATGCGCTCGTTGACGGGGCTGTCGGCGTTGACCATCGGCACCTTGGCGTTGGGTGCCTTGATGGTCAGCTGCCCGCCCATGCGGTCGGTGGCGTAGTCGACCACGGCGTCGTCGAGAAAGGCTTCGCTGACCGCGTCGATCCAGGCGGTGAAGCTCTTCAAGCCCAGGGCGGTGTCTTCCGGCTTCTCTTCACCCGGCTTGCAGTAGGCAATGCACGTCTCTGCGTACTGGGTGCCTGGCTGGGTGATGAACACGCGTATGCCGATCCCGGGGGTGTTCTGCTTGCTCAGCAGATCGGCCAGGTAATCGTGCGCAGCGTCGGTAATCGTTATAGCGCTCATAGTGGTTCCTCACAGACTTGCCAGGAGTTTACGCGAATCCGGCGACGCTGACAAAGCCTGACTGTTTTGGTCGGGAATCAGTTGATACGCGCCATCGCATTCGAATCCAGACGTGCGTCGGTCCAATGCTTGACCCGGCGATACAGGCGCTTTTCGATCCACACGTAGCTGGCCCACGACACCAGGGCGATGGTCGGCACGCAGAACGCAAACACCCAATACGGGTTCAGATGCCAGCGCACGCTGGCCAGCCAGCCGCCGTAGAGCACCAGCACGTGCACCAGATACACCGAGTAGGAGCAGTCGCCCAACGCTTTGAGGATGCGGCTGCCACGGAAGTGTGGCTCCATGGCCACGCAGGCCAGCACAATCAAGGCGCTGGGCAGGCCCCAGTGCAGCAGACGGTCACTGGAATCCAGGTGATAGATCAGCAGCGCCGACACGATGATCACCGCCAGCGGCAGCCACAGGCCCTGGGCGATCCAGCCGCGGCGATAGAGCATGCCGATGCCGATGCCGAGCAGGAACTCGTAGATGATGTTGTTCTGATAGAAACGGCTGACCACCCCATAGCGCCCGAGCACTTCGCTGACCGCCACAAGGGCGGCTGCGACGATCAACGGCCGGTAGCGCTGCGGCACGGTGAACACCAGGGAGAACAGCAGGTAGAAGAACATCTCGTAGTTGAGCGTCCAGCCTACGTTCAGCGTTGGGTAGAGGCCATAGCCGCCAGGGTTTTCCGAGGGGATGAACAGCAGCGACAGGATGAAGTGCGGCAGGTCGATGGCGGCGTGCGGCAGCCATTGCCCCAGACTGACCAGCATCAACCCCATCAGCGCGGTGTACAGCCAATAGGCTGGGACGATGCGAATGATGCGGTTGAGCAGGAAGCGTCCTGCGGGCATCTGCTTGTCCTGGGTCGAGAGGTAGATCACCAGCCCACTGATGACGAAGAAGATGTCGACGCCCACCGCACCCCGGTCAGTGAAGAACTGACCGATGGGGCCTGAGGCGTGGAAGTCGAAAAAGATCTGCATGAAGTGATGACAGACCACGATCCAGGCGGCCAGGGCCCGTAGAGCTTGAAGCGAAATCAGCATGCGTACCGCCTTTTGAAACGAGAATTCGCGCCCCTTTTCGGGGCATTCCGGGGGGTGGGACTGCAAAAATTCCGAAAAGGTCGCGCATTTCGTCGATGGCTGGGGTGATGCACTGCTGTTTCACGGTCGGCAGGTAGCCCGTGATTCGAATAAACAGCAGCTTATCAACATGAGCGAAATTCATGGACATGCCCTTCGTGATCAAATAGCGCACAGGTTTGCTATTATCCGCACCCTGTCACAGTGTCCGAATTTTCTGAAAGAGTGGTTCCCATGTCCGACCGCAGTGCTCGCCTTCAAGCTCTCCAGCAAGCCCTCAAAGAGCGCATCCTGATTCTCGACGGCGGCATGGGTACGATGATCCAGAGCTACAAGCTCGAGGAAGAGGATTACCGCGGTGAGCGCTTCGCCGATTGGCCCAGCGACGTCAAGGGCAACAACGATCTGCTGTTGCTCAGCCGTCCGGACGTGATCGCCGCCATCGAGAAGGCCTATCTGGACGCCGGTGCGGACATTCTGGAAACCAACACCTTCAACGCCACCCAGGTGTCCCAGGCCGACTACGGCATGGAATCGCTGGTGTACGAGTTGAACGTCGAAGGTGCGCGCGTGGCGCGCCAGGTCGCCGATGCCAAGACCCTGGAAACGCCGGACAAGCCACGCTTCGTGGCCGGCGTGCTGGGCCCGACCAGCCGCACCTGCTCGCTGTCCCCGGACGTCAACAACCCCGGCTACCGCAACGTCACCTTTGACGAACTGGTGGAAAACTACACCGAAGCCACCAAGGGCCTGATCGAGGGCGGCGCCGACCTGATCCTGATCGAGACCATCTTCGACACCCTCAACGCCAAGGCAGCGATCTTCGCCGTGCAAGGCGTCTACGAAGAGCTGGGCTTCGAGCTGCCGATCATGATCTCCGGGACCATCACCGACGCCTCGGGCCGGACCTTGTCCGGGCAGACCACCGAAGCCTTCTGGAACTCGGTGAGCCATGCCAAGCCCATTTCGGTCGGCCTGAACTGCGCGCTGGGCGCCAGCGAGCTGCGTCCGTACCTGGAAGAGTTGTCGAACAAGGCCGGTACGCATGTGTCCGCCCACCCCAACGCCGGCTTGCCCAATGCCTTCGGTGAATACGACGAACTGCCGTCGGAAACCGCGAAGATCATCGAAGAATTCGCCCAGAGCGGCTTCCTCAACATCGTCGGCGGCTGCTGCGGCACCACGCCCGGGCATATCGAAGCCATCGCCAACGCCGTGGCCGGCTACCCGCCGCGCGCCATTCCGGAGATCCCCAAGGCCTGCCGCCTGTCGGGCCTGGAGCC
>NZ_DJUS01000191.1:0-891 GCF_002438365.1 Pseudomonas sp. UBA6276 | reverse complement strand
TGATCCGCGAGGAGAACTACACCGAGGCCTTGGAAGTCGCCCTGCAGCAGGTGGAAGCCGGCGCCCAGGTGATCGACATCAACATGGACGAGGGCATGCTCGACTCGCAGAAGGCCATGGTCACCTTCCTCAACCTGATCGCGGGCGAGCCGGACATCTCCCGGGTGCCGATCATGATCGACTCCTCCAAGTGGGAAGTGATCGAAGCCGGGCTCAAGTGCATCCAAGGCAAGGGCATCGTCAACTCGATCAGCATGAAGGAAGGCGTCGACGCGTTCATTCACCACGCCAAGCTGTGCAAGCGCTACGGCGCTGCGGTGGTGGTGATGGCCTTCGACGAGGCCGGCCAGGCCGACACCGAAGCGCGCAAGAAAGAGATCTGCAAACGCTCCTACGACATCCTGGTGGATCAGGTCGGCTTCCCACCGGAAGACATCATCTTCGACCCGAACATCTTCGCCGTGGCCACCGGCATCGAGGAGCACAACAACTACGCCGTCGATTTCATCAATGCCTGCGCCTACATCCGCGATGAGCTGCCTTATGCGTTGACCAGCGGCGGCGTGTCCAACGTGTCGTTCTCGTTCCGCGGCAACAACCCGGTGCGTGAGGCGATTCACTCCGTGTTTCTGCTGCATGCCATCCGCAACGGTCTGACCATGGGTATCGTCAACGCCGGCCAGTTGGAGATCTATGACCAGATCCCCACCGAGCTGCGCGAGCGTGTCGAGGATGTGGTCCTCAACCGTACGCCCGAAGGCACCGACGCCCTGCTCGCCATCGCCGACAAGTTCAAGGGCGACGGCAGCGTCAAGGAAGCCGAAACCGAGGAATGGCGCGGCTGGCCGGTCAATCAGCGCCTGGAGCATGCGCTGGTCAAGGGCATCACCA
>NZ_DJUS01000052.1:0-22296 GCF_002438365.1 Pseudomonas sp. UBA6276 | reverse complement strand
AGCTTGGCCTGGTAGTTGCCCCGATAGAGGATGGCGAAATCGCTGTAGGGCCGGTCGGTGCGCAGGTGCAGGCTGAGAATCTCGACGGCCACGCGCTCGGCTTCGGCATCCTCGTTGCGGCAGCGGATCACGCGGATTTCATCGCCGTGCCCCATCTCGCTCCACAGCTGCTTCTCGAAGGCGTGCGGGTTGTTCGAAATGAGTACGTTGGCACAGCGCAGGATACGGCTGGTGGAGCGGTAGTTCTGCTCCAGCATGACCACTTTCAGCGACGGGTAGTCGTCCTTGAGCAGCATCAGGTTTTCCGGGCGCGCGCCACGCCAGGCATAGATGGACTGGTCGTCGTCGCCGACCACGGTGAACTGGTTGCGCGTACCGATCAGCAGCTTCACCAGCAGGTACTGGCTGGCGTTGGTGTCCTGGTACTCGTCCACCAGCAGATAGCGAACCTTGTTCTGCCACTTCTCGAGGATGTCCGGATGTTCCTGGAACAGCTTCACCGGCAGCAGGATGAGGTCGTCGAAGTCCACCGCGTTGAACGCGCGCAAGGTGCGCTGGTAATGGCTGTAGACGATGGCTGCGGTCTGCTCCTTGGGGTTGCGCGCCTGCTCCAGGGCCTGGGGCGGCAGTATCAGGTCGTTCTTCCAGGCGCCGATCATGTTCTTGATCTCGTCGACGCCGTCCTCGCCCGAGTACTCTTTTTGCATGATGTCGGTCATCAACGCTTTCACGTCGGCTTCGTCGAAGATCGAGAAGCCCGGCTTGAAGCCCAGCCGCGCGTGTTCCTTGCGGATGACGTTGAGGCCCAGGTTGTGGAAGGTCGACACGGTCAGACCCCGCCCTTCGCCGCTGCGCAGCAGGGTGCCGACGCGCTCCTNNGTGAAGGTCATGGCGACGATGTACTGGGCACGAATGCCGCAGTTCTGGATCAGGTGGGCGATCTTGCGGGTAATCACGCTGGTCTTGCCGGAACCTGCACCGGCGAGCACCAAAAGAGGGCCGCCGACGTAGTTCACGGCTTCTTGCTGCCGGGGATTGAGTCGGGACATGACGGGAGTCACTGACGAAATGGCCGCGCATTTTAGCACCGCTGGTCCAACTGTGCCGCGACCGCAGATCCATTAAAATTTGCCGGTTTGTCGACTTTGCAGCAGGATGTGGTTACACGTTGACACGTACTTTGGATTGGGTCTGGCCCGAGCTGTTGCCGAGGCCGTTTTTAAGCGCTATCGAATGACTGTGAAACTGTCCCAAGGAGCTCGTTTGTCTACGCCTGTCGAACCCGCGCGGCTGTTGCTGCTGGCCCAGGATCGCACCTGGGCCACGTCGTTGCGCGAGTGCCTGGCGCCCCTGGGCGATGTGGCCACGTTGATCGAAGCGTCATCCTGGGACACGGTGGCCGGGCAGTTCGACAATCAGCCCGGCACCCTGTTGCTGGCGACCCCCGAGCGGCTGCCGGCACCCGGGCGCTGCGCGCTGCCGGTGGTGCTGCTGCTCACCGAGGAGCCTGCGCAACCGCCGCCCGGCGCCAGCGACTGGCTGGTGCTGGGCGAGCTCAACAGCGATACGTTGCGCCGCTGCCTGCGCCATGCGCGCGAGCGCGGCGTGCTGCAGGACACCCTGCAACGCCTGGCCGAACAGGATCCCTTGACCGGCATCGCCAACCGTCCCGGTTTCCAGACTCTGCTCACCGCCCGCCTGGCCGAACAGGAAGGCCGTGGCGTTGCCCTGGGCCACCTGGACATGGACAACTTCCGCCATGCCAACGATGCGCTGGGACACCAGGCCGGCGATCGGCTGATCCTGCAGGTGGTGGCACGCCTGAAGAAGCAGCTGGAGGCGGGCGATCAGGTGGCCCGCCTGGGCAGCGACGAGTTCGCCCTGTTGCTCGACACCCGCCGCGACCCGTCACGGGCCGAGCGCCTGGCGGCCAACATCATCGAGGCCATGGCCGAACCCTATTACGTCGATGGCGAGAGTCTGCTGATCGGCTGCAGCCTGGGCATCGCCCATGCCCGCGCCGGCGCCGGTGCCGACCCGCTGATGTGGCACGCGCACATCGCCATGCAGCAGGCCAAAAGCACCCAGGGCTGCAGCTACCATCTGTTCAACGAACGCATCAACCGCCATGCGCGCAGCCTGGCCGACCTCGAAAGCGAGCTGCGCCGCGCCCTGCGGCGTGACGAGCTGGAACTGCACTACCAGCCACGGCTGGACCTGAGCGGCAATACCATCGTCGGTCTCGAGGCCCTGGTGCGGTGGCGGCATCGCGAACGTGGCGTGCTCGCACCCGGCGAGTTCGTGCCGCTGGCCGAGCAGAGCGGGTTGATCGTGCCGATGGGCTACTGGGTCATCGCACGGGCCCTGCGCGACATGCAGACCTTGCGCGAAAGCGGCTTCGAACCCTTGCACATGGCGATCAATCTGTCGTTCCGGCAGTTTCAGGACAGCCAGTTGCTCAGCACCCTGGGACGGTTGATCGCCGAGCGCGGCATTGATGCCGGCTGGCTGGAGTTCGAACTCACCGAAACCGCGGTCATGCGCCGCAACGATCTGGTCAAGCAGACCATGGACGCGCTGGGCCGTCTGGGTGTGCGCTTTTCCCTCGACGATTTCGGCACCGGCTTCTCTTCGTTCGTCCACCTCAGCAGCCTGCCGATCGCCTTGCTCAAGATCGACAAGAGCTTCGTCAGCGGCATGGAGCAACGTCCTGAAAACAGCAAGCTGGTGCACGCCATGATCAACCTGGCGCACAACCTGGACCTGAACGTCGTGGCCGAGGGCGTCGAGACGCCCGAGCAGTTGGCATTGCTGCGCGATTTCGGCTGCGACCAGGTGCAGGGCTATCTGATCAGTCAGCCCTTGCCCCTGGAGCAGTTGCAGGCATTCCTGCGTTTCGGCCAGGCTCAGGCCGTCAGGTCGCCAGCGCCGTAGGCGTGGCCAGCCGGCGCAATCGACGCATGCGCCACTCGAACGCCAGGGTCAGGGTAACGGCCGAACACAGCAGACCCAGCGCCAACCCCCACCAGACGCCCACCGCGCCGAGCTGGAAATGGAACGCCAGGCTCCAGGCCGCGGGCGCACCGATCGCCCAGTAGCAGAACAGCCCGACCAGAAAGGTGGTCTTGGCGTCCTTGAGGCCACGAATGGCCCCCATGGCGATGGTCTGGATGCCATCGAACATCTCGAACCAGGCCGCCACGGCCAGCAGACTGATGGCCAGCTCGATGACACCGTGGAAGGCCGGATCGGAGCGGTCCAGAAACACCCCAACCAAAGGCCCCGGCGCGAGCCAGAACAGCAGGGCGAAGCCCAGCATCACCACGGCGCCGAGGCTGATGCCGACCCGCCCGGCCAAGCGCGCGGCCAGCAGGTGCCCGGCGCCGTAGTGCTGGCCGATGCGCATGGTCACCGCATAGGACATGCCCGCCGGCACCATGAAGGCCACCGAAATGATCTGCAGGGCGATCTGGTGCGCAGCCAGTGGCGTGGTGCCCATGGTGCCGATGCACAGCGCGGCGAAGGCGAACAGGCCGACCTCCACGGCATAGGTGCCGCCGATCGGCAGGCCCAGCCGCCACAACTCGCGCAGGGCGTTCAGGTTTGGCCGGGCCAGCCCCTTGAGCAGCGGGTAGGGCGCATAGGCACGGTGAAAGCGAATGTACAGGGCCAGGGCAATCGCCATCAGCGTGCTGATGATTGCCGTGACCATGCCGATCCCCACCAGACCGAGCTTGGGCAAGCCGAACATGCCTTCGATGAACGCATGGTTGAGCAGGTAGTTGGCCACGGTGGCGATGATGCTGATGACCATCACCGGCGTGGCCCGACCCAGCGCGGCGGTAAAGCCGCGCAGCGCCATGAAGCTCAGGTTGCCCGGCAAGGCGAACGGCAGCAGCAGGAGGAACTGGGTAGCGAAGGCGACGTTGGCCGGGGTCTGCCCGAGCATGGACAGCACCGGCCCCAGATTCCACAGCAGCACGGCCGCCACGGCCGCCATGCCCCAGGCCAGCCACAGCCCGGCCTGGGTCAGGCGGGCCACGCCTTGCTGGTCGTCGGCACCCTTGCGGATCGACACCAGGGTACCGACCGCAGCGATCACGCCGATGCAGAAGATCGACACGAAGGAATAGCTGGCCGCCCCCAGGCCGCCACCGGCCAACGCCTCGGGGCTCAGGCGTGCCATCATCAAGGTATCGGTCAGGACCATCAGCATGTGGGCCAGTTGCGAGGCGATCAGCGGCCCCGCCAGCCGAAGCAGGGCTCGAAGTTCGATACGGATGGAGGCGTGCATGATGAAGCTCGGTCGGCGGGGAGATGGGACGCTGGATTCTCGGCCTTGTGGCAGCGCAACGCAAATGTACGTGTGCCGGCCATGCCGCAGTATCGTGCTCAAGTATTCGTTCGGATCGCCGATGTAGCAGTACCAATAAGATCAAGGATGACAGGTGCTCGACAAGTCTGGACCATCCCTGGCACTGCCGTCCGCACACGATTCTCAGGAGCTTCACATGTCGCAACCTCGCGCTCGTATCGCCACGCAACTGGGCATCGCCCTGGCCGTGATTCTCGCGATCGTCATCACCGGTAGCACGGCCTTTGCCCTGCGCTCACTGGACATCGCCAACCTGGCCATCCGCGAGCAGCACATGGCCAGCGAGGCGAGGTTGCTGGCCGACCAGCTCAGCACGTTTCACAGCACGTTGCGCGACAGCACCCAGCGCTTGAGCGGGCTGTTCGAGAAGCGCTTCTCTGGTGGTCTGAGCGTGGACACAGGCACGCAGGTCACCGTGGGCAACCAGCAGACGCCAAGCTTGCGCCTGGGCAGCCAGACGCTTAACAACGATTTCACGGAAGTCGACGACTTCAAGCAGCTCACCGCGGGCGTTGCCACGGTCTTCGTCCGCAGCGGCAGCGAATTCGTGCGCATCAGCACCTCGCTGACCAAGCAGGACGGCAGCCGCGCCATCGGCACCGTGCTCGACCATGCTCATCCTGCCTACAAGCGCTTGCTCGACGGCCAGAACTACATTGGTCGTGCGGTCCTTTTCGACCGCTCCTATATGACTCAGTACACACCGGTTCGCGATGGCTCGGGCCAAGTGATTGCGGTGCTCTTCGTCGGCTTCGACTACACCGATGCGCAGAATACACAGTTCGCCAACCTGCAACGCTTCCGCATCGGCGAGACCGGCTCCCTGGCCCTGCTCGACGAGCAGAACCGCTGGCTGGTGCCGCCGGCCAACGTCAACGACCCGGACGCCGCAGCCAAGACCCTGGCCGATCTGGCGCTTCTGGATGGCAAGGGTCGGCTGTGGAACGACGGCAAGCAGGACATCTTCTCCGAAGCGGTGACGTTCACAGGGGGACCCTGGAGTGTGGTGGCGAGCATGCCCAAGGCAGAAATCAATGCCGTGACCTGGAACGTCGGCACTCAACTGGCGATCGGCAGCCTGCTGGCGATGCTGATCGCGGTGGGTGCAGCGATCTGGCTGTTGCGCAGCAAGCTGCGGCCACTCGGTGAGCTGGTGCGCCAGGCCGAAGCATTGGGTGCAGGCGATCTGGATGCCCGTCTGAAGGTGTCCAGCCACGACGAGATCGGCCAGCTGGCCAGCAGTTTCAACCACATGGGTGAAGCCCTGTCGAACATGGTGGTGCACATCCGCAACGCCGCCCATGAAGTCAGCGGTCGCGCGCAAACGTTGTCGAGCCTGTCGGCGGGCGCCTATGAAGGCATGGAGCACCAGTCCGGCGAGATTTCCAGCATGGCCGGCGCGGTCGAGGAATTCAGTGCGACGTCCCTGGACATCGCCGACAACATGGGCCACACCCAGCGTCTGGCCCAGGACAACGCCCAGCAGACCCGCATCGGCCGCGCCTCGATGGACGAGGCATCCAATTCGCTGGAGCAGATTGCCGGCGCCCTGAACAGCACCGCTGGGGTCATCAACACCCTGGGGCAGCGCTCGCAGGAAATCGGCGGCATCGTCGGGGTGATCACCTCGATTGCCGAGCAGACCAACCTGCTGGCCCTCAACGCCGCGATCGAAGCCGCCCGTGCCGGCGAGCAGGGCCGTGGCTTCGCCGTGGTCGCCGACGAGGTGCGCAGCCTGGCCTCGCGCACGCGCCAGGCCACCGACGAAATCTCCGGCATGATCGGCAGCATCCAGAAGGAAACCGCCAACGCCATCAGCACCATGGACCAGGGCAACGTGCTGATGCGCGAAGGCCTGACCCGCAACGCCAAGGTCGCCCAGGCGCTCGCCCAGATCGATGAGCAGAGTCGGTCGGCGGGGCATCAGTTCGATGCGATCAGCACCGCGACCCAGGAGCAGAGCAGCACGGCCACCATGCTCAGCAGCAACCTGCAGAGCATTGCCATGACCAATGGCGAGCAGCGCGAAGTGGTCTCCAACCTGGCGCAGACCGCTCGCGAGCTCGAAGGGCTGGCGGCGGAACTGCGTCAGGAAGTGAATCGCTTCCGGGTGGGCGGCGCCCGTTAGGGGCGGGATCAGCTTAGCGAAGGCAGGCCCAATGCTTGGGCGCATTCGTCCAGCGAGCGCTGCTGGGTCTGGGCGTATAGCGCGAGCTCATCGAGCACCGTGCGGCCCAAGGCCTGATGAAACGCCTCCTGGCTCGATCCCAAACCGTATTCGGCCTGGGCATCGTCGCCCAGGTTGGACTGGAAGATGCCGGCGGCGCTGACCGGCAGGAAGTCTTCGTACACCAACGGCTCGCAGCGGATGGCACCATTGTTCAGCAGCCCCTGCAGTGTGGTTTCGCCCGCACTCGGCTGGCCGCTGACGAAGTAGCGGAAGAACGCCAGGTCCTGCTCGCGCATCTGCGTCAGGTCATCGGGAAACTCACCGAACTGTTCACCCAGAAGGCGCATGTAGTCCGAGGCGTTGGTCTCGCTGGGAAACCCGGCCAGTGCGGTGCGCGAAGCGTTCAGCAGGCGGTCGTACAGTTCGCGTCCCTTGGGCGTCAGTGCCGCGCCGCGTTGCTCGATCTCGCCGAAGCGCGCGGTGTGGCTGCCTTCGGCGCCAGCCGTTGGGTCGGTGAACGCGACTTTTTCCTGCAGCGCCTTGAAGCTGGTCTGACGCAGCAGAATGGCATGACGACGTGGTGGCGGCCCTTCGATCACGGCCTTGGGCGTGATCCCGCGAGCGGGCATCAGCGCCTGCACCGTGTCGATGTCCAGCGTGCGCGGCGTCAGGTGATTGATGTGCGGCCCCTTGAAGGCCACCACGTCAGCGATCAGGCGATGGGCGTCGTGCAGGCTTTGATACTGGGCTGCGGTCACCGTGGCGTCGTGGTGCCAGCGGAAGGTTTCCAGGGCCTGCTCGACGAAGGCGTCGGAGCTGGCCTGATCGAGGCCGCCATCGCGCTCGAAGCGCTCGATCAACGCCAGGCACGGCTGGGTGAAGATCTGCCGCTGTTCCAACAGTTGCCGGGCCTGTTCGCGTAGCGCCGCGTCTTCGATCAGCTCCAGGCGCAGCAGCGAGGTGAACACGCGAAAGGGGCTCACTTGCAGTGACTGTTCGTGGACCGCCCGAAAGGCCGTCGAGTGCACCGGTACCCCCGCCGACGTCAGGTCGTAGTAACCCACCGGCTGCATGCCCATGACCGCGAACAGACGGGCGATGGTCGCCAGTTCCGCGGCGGTGCCAACCCGAATCGCGCCGTGGCGTTCGGCATCCAGGCGCTCGATCTCGCCGGTACGGGCCAGGGATCGGGCCAGCTCCGGCTGTTGCTCGAGGCACTGACGATTGACCTCGCCGACCAGGCTCATCAAGTCGCCGTACAACGGCACTTCTTTCTTGTACATCTCGGACATGGCGCGGGAAAACGCGGCACGGGTCTGGTCGGGACTGACGAAGGGCATGGCGGACTCCAGGCGCAAAGGGCTGGGAGTATGAAAGCGGGGAATGACCTGAACGATCAAGCGAAAAAAAGTGCGGGGGTCATTCCTGCAAGTCGGCATTGCCTCTGATCCGCCTGGGTTGTCAGGACGGGACCTGCTCGAGGATCCAGTCGACCAGCGCACGCACTTTCGGGACTTCCGCCGCATGCTCGGCAAACGCCACGAAATGCGCGCCCTGGCTGCTCATGGTGTGCGGCCAGGGCATGACCAGATCGCCGTTGGCCAGGTGGTTCTCCACCAGATAACGCGGCACCAGCGCCACGCCACAGCCGGCAAGCGCTGCGCTCAGGCACATGTAGAAGGTATCGAAACGGGGACCGTGATAACTGTTCTGGGCGCTCAGGCCCTGCTCCAGAAACCACTCGTGCCACGCTTCGGGCCGCGACGTGCATTGCATCAGCACCTGCTCGGCCAGTTGCTCGGCGTTGCTCAACGGCTGTTCCAGCAGGTCGGGCGCACACACCGGTACCACCTGATCGTCGAACAGCTCGATGCAGGTCGCCCCAGGCCAGGTGCCCTGGCCGAAGAAGAAACCCACGTCCGCCTTGGCCTGCAGCAACGCGAACGGCTCCAGCTCGTTGCGGATGTCCAGATGGATATTGGGGTGCGCCTTGCCGAAACCCTTGAGCTTGGGGATCAGCCAACCCACGCCGAAGCTGGGCTGGGTGGCCACGGTCAGCACTTCGGTTTCGTCGCCGTAGGACAGGATGTAGCGGCTGGAGATGTCCACCTGGGTGAGGATCTTGTTCACCTCGGCCAGATACAGCGAGCCCGCCGGGGTCAGTTGCAGGCGTCGGCGAATGCGCAGGAACAGGTGATGGCGCAACATGTCTTCGAGCTGTGCGACCTGCTTGCTGACCGCACTCTGGGTCAGGTGCAGTTCTTCCGCGGCGCGGGTGAAGCTCAAGTGGCGGGCGGCCGCTTCGAAACACTGCAAGGCCGTCATCGAAGGAACAAGGCGTTTTGACATGGAGGCATCGGCGCAAGGTCATGAGGTGAGGGAATGATATATGGAATATTGCTCCGTTGTGGTGGTCTGGCCCGCGGATTAATACTGATCTCAATTCGTTCTTATCGTTAAAGCCTTGTGAGGAGAAAACAATGGTCGATGGCCTGCTCGAAAGCTTGGGTGTTGCGGCGAGTGCATTCAAGGATGGCAACCATCCCGTGCATACCCCGATCGATGGCAGCCAGATCGCCTCGGTGAGCCTGGAATCCAAGGCGCAGGTCGTCGACAAGATCGCTCTGGGGCACGAGGCGTTCCTGGCCTGGCGCACCGTGCCGGCACCGCGTCGCGGCGAGCTGGTCCGACTTTTCGGTGAAGTCCTGCGCGCCCACAAGGCCCAGCTCGGCGAGCTGGTGTCGATCGAAGCCGGCAAGATCACTCAGGAAGGCCTGGGTGAAGTGCAGGAAATGATCGACATCTGCGATTTCGCCGTCGGCCTGTCTCGTCAACTGTACGGTCTGACCATCGCCTCCGAGCGCCCTGGCCACCACATGCGTGAAACCTGGCAGCCGCTGGGTGTGGTGGGCGTCATCAGCGCGTTCAACTTCCCGGTGGCGGTGTGGGCGTGGAACACCGCCCTGGCCCTGGTGGCCGGTGATTCGGTGATCTGGAAACCGTCGGAAAAGACCCCGCTGACCGCGCTGGCCTGCCAGGCACTGTTCGACAAGGCCCTGCAGCAGTTCGGCGATGCACCCAAGGGCCTGGCTCAACTGATCATCGGTGATCGCGAAGCCGGCGAAGCTCTGGTCGACGACCCGCGCGTCGCTTTGGTCAGTGCCACCGGCAGCACCCGCATGGGCCGCGAAGTCGGACCACGGGTCGCCGCGCGCTTCGGCCGCAGCATCCTCGAACTGGGCGGCAACAACGCCATGATTCTGGCCCCCAGCGCCGACCTCGACCTGGCCGTGCGCGGCATCCTGTTCAGTGCCGTGGGCACCGCAGGCCAGCGCTGCACCACATTGCGCCGGGTGATCGTGCACAGCTCGATCAAGGACGAAGTGCTCGCTCGGGTCAAGGCGGCTTACGCCAAGGTGCGTATCGGCGATCCGCGCAAGGACAACCTGGTCGGCCCGCTGATCGACAAGCCATCCTTCGACGCCATGCAAGGTGCCCTGGCCAAGGCACGTGACGAGGGTGGCGAAGTGTTCGGCGGCGAGCGTCAACTGGCCGATCAATACCCGAACGCCTACTACGTGGCCCCGGCCATCGTCGAAATGCCGGGGCAGTCGGACGTGGTGCGCCACGAAACCTTCGCGCCGATCCTGTATGTCTTGAGCTACGAAGACTTCGACGAGGCCCTGCGCCTGAACAACGAAGTGCCACAGGGCCTGTCCTCGTGCATCTTCACCACCGACCTGCGCGAAGCCGAGCGTTTCCAGAGCGCGGCCGGCAGCGACTGTGGCATCGCCAACGTCAACATCGGCACCAGTGGTGCGGAAATCGGTGGCGCTTTCGGTGGAGAGAAGGAAACCGGTGGCGGCCGCGAATCCGGCTCCGATGCCTGGAAGGCCTACATGCGCCGCCAGACCAACACCGTCAACTACTCGCGCGAGCTGCCGCTGGCCCAGGGCATCGTGTTTGATTGATGGTTGAGTGATGTGGCGGCGGGGCTGGCGCTATCGCGGGTGGAACCCGCTCCCACATCTTCGCTGCAATGGATATCCCTGTGGGAGCGGGCTCTGTCCGCGATAACGGCGGCGCGGTCCGAACCCGATTTCCCTGGCTTGGAATGAGTCATGAGCGAACTACGGCAACAATGTCTTTGGGAACACATCACCGCCAGGCCCCCTCACACGGCGGCTCTGGCCAGTGTGGTAAAGGCGGATGTCTGCGTGATCGGTGGCGGTATCACCGGGTTGTGCGCGGCCATCGAATTACTGGAGCAGGGCAAGCGGGTGGTGCTGCTCGATGCCAGTGAAATCGGCACGGGCGGCTCGGGGCGCAATGTCGGGTTGGTCAACGCTGGCACCTGGATCCCGCCCGACGAAGTCGAGCAGACCCTGGGCAGTGCCGTGGGCGGCCGCCTCAACACCGTGCTCGGCGGGGCGCCGGCCGAAGTCTTCGCGCTGATCGAACGCTATGGCATCGACTGCCAAGCCCACAACGACGGCACCTTGCACATGGCTCACAACGCCAATGGCGTGGCCGATCTGAAATCGCGCTGCGAGCAATGGCAGCGGCGGGGCGCTGACGTAGAGCTGCTCACCGGGGCGCAATGCGTCGACTACTGCGGCACCGAAAAGATCGAAGCGGCCCTGCTCGACCGCCGCGCCGGCACCATCAATCCCATGGCCTACACCCGTGGCCTGGGCTCGGCGGTTCAGCGTCTGGGCGGGCAGGTGTTCCAGCACTCGCCGGTACTGGGTCTGGAACAACAAGCCGGGGGCTGGCTGGTGAAGACCGCCAAGGGCGAAGTCAACGCCGACAAAGTGCTGATTTCCACCGGTGCCTACACCGAAGGCGACTGGTGCAACCTGCGCGGCCAATTCTTCCGCGGCTACTACTATCAGGTCGCTTCCAAGCCCCTGCATTCGACAGCCGCCGATGCCGTGCTCAAGCATGGGCAAGGCTCCTGGGATACCCGCCTGGTGCTGAGCAGCATCCGCCGCGACGACGACGGCCGTCTGTTGCTCGGCAGCATGGGCCGGGTGGACAACAAACCCGCCTGGTTCATCCGCCGCTGGGCCGACCGTATCCAGACCCATTACTTCCCGCAACTGGGCAAGGTCGACTGGGAAATGCACTGGACCGGCTGCATCGACTTCACCCCCGACCACCTGATGCGCCTGTTCGAACCCGCTCCAGGGCTGGTGTCGGTGACCGGCTACAACGGCCGCGGCAACACCACCGGCACCGTCGTGGGCAAAGCCTTGGCGCAGTTTTTGTTGCATGGGCAGGCCGACAAACTGCCACTGCCGTTCTGCGCGGATAAACCGGTGTCGGCGCCTGGTTTGCGTACCGGCGTCTACGAAACCGGCTTCTCCCTCTACCACGCCGGCCAGGTCCTGCGCGTCGTTCTGTAACCGACAGATACACCGCACCCACCGCCGACGCGGTAATGCATGAATGCCCGATCCCCTGTAGCAGCGGTGCAAGCCGCGTCGGCGGTATCCCCGATTGGCCTGCTGAAACGCAATCATGCTTCTGGCTCCACTGCACATCTCCCGCCACGGCTCACTGCGCTGAAGGCCGATACTGCAACGCTTCCGCAACATGCGCCCGCTCGATATCTTTCGCCTGCTCGAGATCCGCCAAGGTGCGGGCCACCTTCAACAATCGATGCGCTGCGCGCAGCGACAGCGTCAACCGCTCACACGCGGTTTCCAACCAGCGCTCGTCCTCGGACGACAACCTGCAATGCTCGCGTAACCCCGGCAGATCGAGAAACGCGTTGGCACAACCCTGACGCCGATTCTGCAACTCACGCGCCTCGGCCACCTTGGTGGCGGCACTGGCTGTGTTTTCCCCCGCCTGTGGCTCGTGACTCAGGGCCGTCGCCTCCCGCGCCACCGTGAGATGCAGATCGATCCGATCCAGCAACGGCCCGGACAGCTTGTTGCGGTACCGCTGGATCTGATCGCTGCCGCACTGGCATTTGCCGCTGGGGTCACCCAGATATCCGCAGGGGCACGGATTCATCGCCGCCACCAATTGGAACCGCGCAGGAAAACGAATCTTGTCCCGCGCCCGCGCAATCACGATCTCGCCGCTCTCCAAGGGTTCGCGCAAGACCTCCAGCACCTTCCTGTCGAACTCCGGCAATTCATCGAGAAACAGCACGCCATGGTGCGCCAAGGTAATTTCCCCTGGCTGCGGCCGACTACCGCCGCCCACCAGCGCCGCACCCGATGCCGAGTGATGGGGATGCCGAAAGGGCCGCTGCGGCCAATTCTTCAGCGGCACATGGCTGGCAACCGACTGAATCGCCGCTACCTCCAGCGCTTCGCGCTCATCCAACGGCGGCAGAAGTCCAGGCAATCGACTCGCGAGCAAGGTCTTGCCCGTTCCCGGTGGGCCACTGAACAACAGGTTGTGCGCGCCAGCGGCGGCCACCAGCAACGCACGCTTGGCCGCGACCTGACCCTGCACCTCGCTCAGGTCCGGATAAGGCTTGCTCACCAGCAGCAGCCCATTGGCATTGAAGGGGCTGATCGGGTCGCGCCCATTGAAGTGACTGACCAGCTGCATCAGATCATCCGCGGCAATCACCGTCAGGTTCGAGGCCAGCGCCGCCTCTTCGGCGTTATCCCTGGGCACGATCAGCGTGCGTCCTGCGTCGCGGGCGGCGAGGGCAGCGGGCAACACACCCTGCACCGGCCGCACGGCACCTGAGAGCGCCAGTTCGCCCAGGCACTCGACATTGTCCAGCGTGATCGCCGGAATCTGCCCGCTGCCCGCCAGGATACCCAGCGCAATGGCCAGATCGAACCGCCCGCCGTCTTTCGGAAGATCCGCCGGCGCCAAGTTCAACGTGATCCGCCGCGCCGGAAACTCCAGCCCCGAATTGAGAATCGCGCTGCGCACCCGATCCTTGCTCTCCTTGACCGATGCTTCCGGCAACCCCACCAGGGTCAGCGCCGGCAGCCCATTGGCCAGATGCGCCTCGACCGTGACCGCAGGCGCACCCACACCCACCTGAGCCCGGCTGTGAACGATAGCGAGAGACATGCGTGCTCCATGCGTTGAAAGATGAACCGCTTCCTGCGGTGGTGGTGCGAGGGTAGTGGATGAGGGCGGGTATGCCAGTGGGGAAGTGATTCACGGTGCTACGGACGGAAGGATGAAAGCAGTAGGCAGTTCACCATGTCCAGATGTTGCCTTTAAACGACAAACCCGGCATTGATGGCGGGTTTGTGTGATGAGTGATGCGCTGTTGCGACCCTACACCACCCCACCCCGATCCCCCATGAACGCCTCCAACCGCGACCGCAACCACCGCTCCGCCGGATCGGTATCGGTGATGCTCAACCAAACCATCGACAGGTCCAGGGTGGGTGCATCGAACGGCAGCGGTTCGTCGAACAGATTGCCATGGGCGGCCATGGCGGTTGCGGCGTAGTCGGGCAGGCCGGCGAGCAGGTCGGTGCCGGCGAGCAGCGCGGGGAGGGAGCTGAATTGGGGCACCGACAGTACCACCTGGCGTGTGCGACCGATTTCCTGCAGCCATTCGTCCGCAATACCGCTGGTGTGCGCGGTGGGCGACACCAGCACGTGGGGGCGTGAGCAGTATTCGTCCAGGGTCAGCGGTGTGGCGGACTTGTCGGCGCGCAGCACGCGCGGGCGCATGCGGCGCAGCAGTTTGCGCTTGGCGTTGGCCGGCAGGCCGCGTGTCTGGCTGATGCCCACGGTGATGTCGCCGGACGCGAGCAGGTCGGGGATGCGCCAGTAATCCACATGCTGCACCACGATCACCACCTTTGGCGCTTCGGTGCGCAAGGCGCGCAGCACTTGCGGCAGCAGGCCGAACTCGACGTCGTCGGAGAGCCCGATGCGGAAGGTCATGGTGCTTACGGTCGGGTCGAAATCATGGGTCAGGCTCAGCGCGACGGACATGGCGTCCAGCGCGGGCGAGAGGTGCCGGATGATTTCCTCGGCGCGCGCGGTGGGCTCCATGCGATGGCCGATGCGGATGAACAAAGGGTCGTTGAACAGGGCGCGCAGCCGGTTCAGCGCCGAGCTGACGGTGGGCTGGCCGAGGAACAGCTTTTCCGCGACGCGGGTGACGTTGCGCTCGAGCATGAGCGCTTCGAACACCACCATCAGGTTGATATCGGCCTTGCGCAGCTCGTTGCGGTTCATCGAAGCACGTCCCTGCCGTTCAATAGCATGTTCAATGGCAATGCCTGGGAGTGACGCAAAGCGGTGCAGTCGCCCCAGCGACGTGCTGCACCCTGATGTCAGTCGGCCTTGGGCGCGGCCTTGGCTTCCATCTCGGCGACTTTGGCTTCCAGGCTCTCCAACCGCGCACGGGTACGCGCCAGGACGACCATCTGGCTATCGAATTCTTCGCGACTGACCAGGTCCAGCTTGCTGAAACCGGACTGCAGCATGGCCTTGAACTGGCTTTCGAGTTCGGCGCGCGGCTGCGCGGTATCGCCGCTGAACAGGCGGGATGCGTGGTCGCTCAGGGCGTCGAGAAAAGCTTTGGGCGCAAGCATGGAAAATATCCTGAGGCAGAGTGGGTTGCAGTGTATCACGCAGCCCCATGCTGAAAAGCAGGCCGGCTGCGCACGGTTTTCGAGCACGAGCGTGCCCATGGCTGCACCCTTGTTGTGCACCTGCTGGCGCGACCTGCTCGCGCAGTCGCACAAAAGCCGGGCAGGGCGGCGAAATCACGCGGTTTGCGCGACATGGCAAGCTTTCTGCTTAGAGCCAAGTGACCCAGGCACTGATGGACTCGCCGTGACGAGAGCAGTGCTGAGCTTCGCAGGATGTGTTTCGTCAGGAGCAGTTTATCTGGTGTCGGTCCGGGGCTGCGGGGTCGACGATGCGTTACAAAGCCAGGCACTGCGCTTAGACTTGATCCGGGTTTGTTTTCCTGGGGCAAGTCCACCAATTCGGGAGAGAGTTTCATGAAGCTAGTCACTGCCATCATCAAGCCATTCAAGCTGGACGACGTCCGCGAGTCGTTGTCGGAAATCGGCGTGCAGGGCATCACCGTAACCGAAGTCAAGGGTTTCGGTCGGCAGAAAGGCCACACCGAGCTGTATCGCGGCGCGGAGTACGTGGTCGACTTCCTGCCCAAGGTCAAGATCGACGTTGCCATCGACGACAAGGATCTGGATCGCGTCATCGAAGCCATCACCAAGGCCGCCAACACCGGCAAGATCGGCGACGGCAAGATTTTCGTGGTCAATCTGGAACAGGCGATTCGCATCCGTACCGGCGAAACCGATACCGACGCAATCTAAAAAAAAGCCGACACAACCCAACGCCCCAGGAGTAAACAATATGACTCTGCGTCAATTCGCAGGGCTAGGAGCCCTGTTGTCCCTCGCAATGCCTGGCCTTGCCTTGGCGGACGAGGCGGCAGCCCCCGTTCTCAACTCCGGTGATACCGCCTGGATGTTGACCTCGACCGCCCTCGTGCTGTTCATGACCATTCCTGGCCTGGCGTTGTTCTACGGCGGCATGGTGCGCTCCAAGAACGTGCTCTCGGTGATGATGCAGTGTTTTGCCATCACCGGCCTGATCAGCATTCTGTGGATGGTCTACGGCTACAGCCTGGCCTTCGACACGACCGGCATGGAACAAGGCGTCGTCAACTTCAATTCCTTCGTCGGCGGCCTGTCCAAGGCGTTCCTCAGCGGCGTCACTCCGAGCAGCATCACCGGCCCGGCGGCGCTGTTCCCCGAAGCGGTGTTCATCACCTTCCAGATGACCTTCGCCATCATCACCCCGGCGCTGATCGTCGGTGCCTTCGCCGAGCGCATGAAGTTCTCCGCGATGCTGATCTTCATGGCCATCTGGTTCACCCTGGTCTATGCACCGATCGCGCACATGGTCTGGTCCGGCAACGGCGGCCTGATGTGGGACTGGGGCGTGCTGGACTTCGCTGGCGGCACCGTGGTGCACATCAATGCCGGTGTGGCAGGTCTGGTTGCCTGCATCGTGCTGGGCAAGCGCAAGGGCTACCCAACCACGCCGATGGCGCCGCATAACCTGGGCTACACCCTGATCGGCGCAGCCATGCTGTGGGTCGGCTGGTTCGGCTTCAACGCCGGTTCCGCCGCTGCCGCCAACGGCACCGCCGGCATGGCGATGCTGGTGACCCAGATCGCAACCGCCGCCGCTGCACTGGGCTGGATGTTCGCCGAGTGGCTGACCCACGGCAAGCCAAGCGCTCTGGGTATCGCTTCGGGCGTGGTCGCTGGCCTGGTTGCCATCACCCCGGCTGCCGGCACCGTTGGCCCGATGGGCGCCCTGGTGATCGGTCTGGCGGCAGGTGTCATCTGCTTCCTCTGCGCCACCACGCTCAAGCGCAAGATGGGCTACGACGACTCCCTGGACGCCTTCGGTGTACACGGTATCGGTGGCATCGTCGGTGCCATCCTGACCGGCGTGTTCGCCGCCCCCGCACTGGGTGGTTTCGGCACCGTCGAAGACATCGGCACGCAGGTCTGGATCCAGCTCAAGGGTGTCGGTTTCACCGTGGTCTACACCGCGATCGTGACTTACGTCATCCTCAAGGTTCTGGATGCGGTGATGGGTCTGCGAGTCAACGAGGAAGAAGAGGCCGTGGGCCTTGACCTCGCGCAACACAACGAGCGCGGCTACAACTTGTAACCGTTCGGAAAAAAATGCCCGGCTTGCCGGGCATTTTTTTGCCTGCGATTTGTCATCTGCTTCAGTCCCTGCGGGTTTGCCGCCGGGGCGGCCCTTTGCCGTAGCGATCGAGGACGGCGGCTCACTGCAAAACAGTCACGAACAGGCTCTTTGCTTTTTCCCAGAGCGCGCTAGAATGCGCCCCGAACGGACGAGAACGGTATGTGGCAGCAGACCCTCATCACCTTGCGAGCCAGGCCTCGCGGGTTTCATCTGGTGACTGACGAGTTGCTTGCACAACTGCCGCGCCTGCGCGAATGCCGCACGGGCCTGCTGCACTTGTGGCTGCAACACACCTCGGCGTCGTTGACCGTCAACGAAAACGCCGATCCGGCCGTTCGCCGGGACTTCGAGCGCTTCTTCAACCGTCTGGTGCCACAGGGCTCGGACGGTTTCGAACACAACGACGAAGGCCCCGATGACCTGCCTGCGCACTTCAAGGCCAGCTTGCTGGGCTGCCAGGTGACCGTTCCGGTTACCTCGGGAAGGCTGGCGACAGGTACCTGGCAAGGTATTTATTTGGGCGAGCATCGCGATCATGGCGGCGCGCGTCGGGTCCTTGCCACGCTGTATGGCGAGGACGCTTGACCGCTGGTTATCAGTGGATGTGAATTTTTTCCGGCAGCCGTCGACATAAGGTAAAGCTGGGCTATAAATAATCTGCTTTCGCAAGTCATGAGGTAGAACATGAGCGACGATGATCTGGAAAACGACGACCTCGAAGTAGGCGAAGAAGACGATACCGAGGAAACCCTCGAAGCCGCTGCCGAAGACGTGGCGGACGACGAAGGTGGCGACACGCCCGCACCTGCAGCCAAAGGTAAGGCCAAAGCTGCGGTTTCGGTGGATGAACTGCCGAGTATCGAAGCCAAGAACAAAGAGCGCGACGCACTGGCGCGGGCGATGGAAGAATTTCTTTCGCGCGGCGGCAAGGTGCAGGAAGTCGAGCCCAATGTGGTGGCTGATCCACCCAAGAAGCCCGACAACAAGTACGGCAGCCGTCCTATCTGACGGTCTGTTGCGCTTGGTGCGCTGACGAAAAAGCCCGCGGTCGCTGCGGGCTTTTTTGTGGGCGTGAGGTGGGCAGTTCGGGCCTCTTCGCGGGCAGAGGGCTCGCCGCCCGCCCCGCTCCCACGGCGGTGACTAGGCTAGCTGGGTTAGCAACGCGGGCAGTTCGACCAAGCTGGCCACTTCGGCGTCGGGTTTGCCTTCGGCGGTCCATGGCTTGCCCTGCGGGTTGTACCAGATGGCCTTCATGCCTGCCTTCTGCGCGCCAGCGATATCATCACCCGGATGATCGCCGATGTGCACCGATTCATGAGCGCTTGCACCGCCCAGGCGCATGGCCTCCAGAAACGGCCGTGAATCCGGCTTGCCCACACCCAAGTCTTCAGCGCACAGCGCGAAGGTGAAGAAGTCGGCCAGGCCCAGCCGGCGCACATCGGCGTTGCCATTGGTGACCACGCCCAGGGTGTAGCGCTGACAGAGGATTTCCAGGGTCGGCTGGGCCTCCGGGAAGATCTCCACCTGATGCCGGGCATGCAGGAATACCTCGAAGGCCTTGTCGGCCAACGGCTCGGCTTCGTCTTCCGGGTAGCCGGCTTCCTGCATGGCGTGCAGCAGTACGCGGCGGCGCAGCGCACTGATGCGATGCTTGAGCGAAGGATCGGCGTCGACCAGGCGTTGGCGGATCTTGAACAGGTGTTCCACCGGCACGGGTCCCAGCTTCGGCGCCTGATCGGCGAGCCAGTCACGCAGGATGGCCTCGGCGCTGACGATCACCGGGGCGGTGTCCCACAGGGTGTCGTCGAGGTCGAAGGTGATCAGCTTGATGCTCATGAGTCGCCGCCTTTGCGTTTGGCCCGTGGATGCGCACTGTCATAGACACTGGCCAGGTGCTGAAAGTCCAGGTGGGTATAGATCTGCGTGGTGGCGATGTCGGCGTGGCCGAGCATTTCCTGCACGGCGCGCAGGTCCTGGGAAGACTCCAGCAAGTGGCTGGCGAACGAGTGACGCAACATGTGCGGGTGCAGGTTCTGCCCCAGCTCGCGCTCGCCGGCGGCCTTGACCCGCACCTGGATGGCGCGCGGTCCGAGACGTCGGCCCTGCT
Source organism: Pseudomonas sp. UBA6276 (assembly GCF_002438365.1). NCBI lineage: Bacteria > Pseudomonadati > Pseudomonadota > Gammaproteobacteria > Pseudomonadales > Pseudomonadaceae > Pseudomonas > Pseudomonas sp. UBA6276. Next base: position 2,931 of record NZ_DJUS01000052.1, on the reverse strand, counting down.
GACTGACGAACACCGCGTCGTCGATCGGATTGCTCATCGGGCGCATGGACAGCCACTGCTCCAGGGCCGCGCGCGCTTTGCGCCCTACAGGCAGCACGCGGGTCTTGCTGCCCTTGCCATGCACTTGCACCAGCCCATCGGCGAGGTCGAGCTGGCCCAGGTCGAGACTGGTCAGCTCCGACAACCGCAGGCCCGAGGAATAGAACAGTTCGAGAATGGCCTGATCGCGGTGAGCCAGGAAATCATCTTCCACCGCTCCTTCGAGCAGCTGCAGGGCCCGATCGGTGTCCAGCGTCTTGGGCAGGCGCCGTTCGCCTTTGGGCGGGGCCAGGCCATTGGCCGGATCGTGGCTGCACAGGCCTTCGCGATTGAGGTAGCGGTACAGGCCGCGTACTGCCGAAAGCAGCCGTGCCAGGCTGCGCGACGATTGTCCCTGCTGATGCTGGCGCGCGATCAGGCGCCGCAACTGCTGGATGTCCAATGCCTGCCAACTGGTCAGGCCTTCCTTCTCGCAGAACTCGACAACCTTGCTCAGGTCGCGGCGGTAAGCATCCAAGGTATGCACCGACACCTGGCGCTCACTGCGCAGGTGCGTGCAGTAGGCGTCCAGCTGTTCACGCACTTCAGCGCACCGAGCGCAAGGCGCCGGTGTAACGCGGCAATACTCGGCTGAGCACTTCGCCGATATGGCTGAGGAACAGCGTGCCCACCGAGCTTTTGTAATGCGCAGGGTCGCGGCTGCCGATGGCCAGCACGCCGTGCAGGCCCTGGTGCAGCAACGGCACCAGCGCGGTCGAGCCGACCTGCGAGGCCTGATCGCTGCCGAACAGGAACGCCAGTTCGTGTTCGCGCAATGCGCCACTGAGCGACTTGCCCTCCGACAACAGGCCGCCGATGGCTTGCTGGGCTTCGCCGCTGGTCACGCTGCGACCCACCGGGGCAGGGATGTCGTTGAACAGGATGAGGCTGACGAACGGCACCTGGAAATCTTCGCGCAGGCTGTCCTCGACGCTGATCACCAACTCATCCAGGGACGTGGCATCGAGCATGGCCAGAATCAGTCGTCGAGTCTTCTCGAACAGGCGGTCATTGTCGCGGGCAACTTCCATCAGGTGCGAAAGACGCTGGCGCATCTCGCCGTTGCGCTCGCGCAGCAGGGTCATCTGCCGCTCCACCAGCGACACCGTATCACCGCGTTGGTGGGGCAGGCGCAGTTGGGTCAGCAGTTCTTCATGCTGCTCGAAGAAGGCCGGGTTGGCGGCGAGAAACTCGGCCACGGCCGAAGCCTCCAGGAGCTCCGCAGGCGCGGGTACTTGAGGCTGATCGGTCATTGGCTGTACTCGCTCATAAACGCACCTGTCCTTCGAAGACCCGCACCGCAGGGCCGGTCATGATCACCGAATGGCCTGGCCCGGCCCATTCGATGGACAGGCGGCCGCCCGGCAGATCGAGCAGCAGCGGGGAGTCCATCCAGCCCTGGCTGATGGCCGCGACTGCAGCGGCGCACGCGCCGGTACCACAGGCCTGGGTTTCACCGGCGCCACGCTCCCAGACACGCAGCTGGGCGCGGGTGCGATCGACGACGTGCAGAAAGCCCACGTTCACCCGTGCCGGAAAGCGCGGATGATGTTCGATCTTCGGCCCCAGCGTGTGCACCGGTGCGTTGTTGATGTCGTCCACGCGCAGCACCGCATGGGGGTTGCCCATGGACAGCGCGGCGATCTCGACGCTCTGGCCATCGACCGACAGCGCGTAGCTGTGCGCCTGGACGTCAGCCTGGAACGGAATATCGGCCGGCAGCATGCGCGGCGGGCCCATGTCGACGCTGATCTGGCCATCGTTGCGAACGTCCAGGGTAATGATGCCGCCCTTGGTTTCCACGCGAATGGTCTTCTTGGCCGTCAGGCGCTTGTCCAGCACGAAGCGGGCGAAGCAGCGCGCGCCGTTGCCGCACTGTTCCACTTCGGAGCCGTCGGAATTGAAGATGCGGTAGCGGAAGTCGACGTCCGGATTGCTCGGCGCTTCGACCAGCAGCAGTTGATCGAAGCCGATGCCGGTATGGCGATCGCCCCATTGCTTGGCATGCTTGGGCAGGATGTGGGCATGCTGGCTGACCAGGTCCAGCACCATGAAGTCGTTGCCCAGGCCATGCATCTTGGTAAAACGCAGTAGCATGGGATTACTCCGGCAACAGGCTTTCGCCGGCAAATAGCTCAGCCACGGTTTCGCGGCGGCGGACTTCGAACGCCTGGTCGCCATCGACCAGCACCTCGGCACAACGACCGCGCGTGTTGTAGTTCGAGCTCATGACGAAACCGTACGCGCCGGCCGAATGCACTGCCAGCAAGTCGCCTTCGGCCAGCACCAGTTCACGGTCCTTGGCAAGGAAGTCACCGGTTTCGCAGATCGGCCCGACGATGTCATAGGCGCGCGCCTGACCTTCACGCGGCTTGACCGGGGTGACGTTCATCCACGCCTGGTACAGGGCCGGGCGGATCAGGTCGTTCATGGCCGCATCGACGATGGCGAAATCCTTGTGCTCGGTGTGCTTGAGGTATTCGATCTGGGTCAACAGCACCCCGGCATTGGCCACGATGAAGCGCCCCGGCTCGAACACCAGGGTCAGCTCGCGGCCGTCCAGGCGCTCGCGCACGGCCTTGATGTAGTCGGCCACCAGTGGCGGCTGTTCTTCGCTGTAGCGCACGCCCAGGCCACCGCCCAGGTCGATGTGGCGCAGGTAAATGCCGCAATCGCCCAGGCGATCGACCAGATCGAGCAGACGGTCCAGTGCGTCGAGAAACGGCGCCAGGGTGGTCAGCTGCGAGCCGATGTGGCAGTCCACGCCCACCACGTCGAGGTTGGGCAGTTGCGCGGCACGCACATAGACGTCTTCGGCAGCCGCGATGTCGATGCCGAACTTGTTCTCTTTCA
>NZ_DJUS01000019.1:0-22518 GCF_002438365.1 Pseudomonas sp. UBA6276 | reverse complement strand
TGGTGGCGACCCAGGAAAGCTTCGCGCGCATCAGCGAAGAAGCGGCGGGGCGCCTACAGGACATCAGTGGCAAGGTTGCCAACACCCAATCCACTGCCGTGTCGGGCAGCGAAGCGATGCGGGCCGAGATCAAGCAGTTGCAGGACCAGTTGGCACAGCAGACCCAGCAGCAGAGTGGTGTGGCCGGTCAGCAGAGCACCTTGCAGACACGTCTGGAGCAGGCGGCGTCGCAAGTGGCCGCGCAGCAGGCGCTCAACGAGCAGTTGCAGGCGCAGTTGAAGAGCCTGGGCAGCGAGCTTGCCGCACTCAAGCAGGCCCAGCCGGATACCGGCAAGTTGCAGGCACGCCTGGATAGCCTGGACGGCGAGCTGGCCGCATTGAAGAAGAGCAACCCCAGCGCGCAATTGGAGCGTCTGGAGCAGGACCTGATCGTGCTCAAGAGCGAGCAGGAGAATCGCCCGGCGGCCAGCAGTGGGCCGAGCGTCAATGAATTCGATGCGTTTCGCGGGCAGGCGACGCGCAGCTTGACCACCTTGCAGAGTCAGGTGCAGAACCTGCAACAGCAGATCAGTCAGCTGCGGCGCTGAACGGCCGGGCGCGCCTGGTAGCGGCCCGGCCTGCCGCTTACATGCGCGGGTAGTCCAGATAGCCAGCAGCGCCCTTGGCGTAGAACGTTTCAGGGTGTGGCTCGTTCAGCGGTGCATCGGCCTGCAGGCGCTCGGGCAGGTCGGGGTTGGCGATGTACGGCACGCCGAAGGCCACGGCATCGGCGATGCCGTTGGCCAGGGCAGCGTTGGCCGAAGCCTTGTCGAAACGCTCGTTGACGATGTACGGACCGCCGAATGCATCACGCAGTTGCGCGGCCAGGCTGTCTTCCCCTTCCTTCTCGCGGGCACAGATGAACGCGATGCCACGCTTGCCCAGCTCGCGGGCCACATAGGTGAAGGTTTCGGCGCGGTTGGCGTCGCCCATGTCATGCAGGTCGGCGCGTGGCGAGAGGTGCACGCCGACACGGTCGGCGCCCCAGACGTCGATGGCCGCATCGGTCACTTCCAGCAGCAGGCGCGCGCGATTTTCCAGCGAGCCGCCGTAGGCGTCGGTGCGCTGGTTGGTGCTGCTCTGCAGGAACTGGTCGAGCAGGTAGCCGTTGGCGCCGTGGATTTCCACGCCGTCGAAGCCGGCGGCCTTGGCGTTTTCCGCGCCCACACGGTAGGCCTCGACGATGTCGGCGATTTCAGCGGTTTCCAGCGCCCGTGGCGTTTCGAAACCGGTGATCGGACGCACCAGGCTGACGTGGCCGTCAGCGGCGATGGCGCTGGGGGCCACCGGCAGTTCGCCGTTCAGGTACAGCGAATGGGAGATACGGCCCACGTGCCACAGCTGCAGCATGATCCGCCCACCGGCGGCGTGTACGGCCTGGGTGACGTTGGCCCAGCCACGCACCTGGTCGTTGGACCAGATGCCGGGGGTGTCAGGGTAACCAACGCCCATGGGCGTGACCGAGGTCGCTTCGCTGAGTATCAGACCGGCGCTGGCGCGTTGCACGTAGTAGTCGGCCATCATCTGGTTCGGCACGCGGCCTTCGTCGGCGCGGCAGCGGGTCAGTGGGGCCATGATGATGCGGTTCGGCAGTTCCAGCGCGCCGAGCTTGATCGGGTCGAAAAGTGTAGTCATGGAAAACAGCCTCTATCAGTGAGTGGCAGGTGCCAGGTCCGGAGTCCGGGTCTGGCGAAAAGTGATCAGGGTGACGATCAGGGCGAGCACGGCCAGGACCGCCGCGGCCAGTGGCACGCTGGTCAGGCCGAGGCCGCCGGCGATGACGGCGCCGCCGAACCAGGCGCCCAGGGCGTTGCCAACGTTGAAGGCGCTGATGTTCAGGGTCGACACCAGGTTGGGTGCCGACTTGCCGAAGGTCACCACGTTGATCTGCAGCGCAGGCACGGCGGCGAAGGCCGCAGCGGCCCACAGGAACAGGGTGATTTCGGTGGGAATGACGGCGACTGCGGTCCAGCTCAGCGCGGTGGACACCACCGCCATGGCCGCGAACACGCCGACCAGGGTCGCGCCCAGGCGTCGATCCGCCAGCTTGCCGCCGATGATGTTGCCCACGGTCAGGCCCAGGCCGATCAGCAGCAGGGTGTAGGTGACGCCGCGCGGCGAGATGCCGGTGACATCGCCCAGCAGCGGCGCGATGTAGGTGAACAGAGTGAACATCGACGCGGCGAACAAGGCCGTCATGCTCAGCGACAGCCAGATCCCGGCGCCCTTGAGCGCCGACAGTTCGGCGACCATGTCCAGCTTGGCTTCTTCGCGATTGCTGGGCAGAAAACGCAGCAGACCGATCAGGGCGACGACGCCGATCAGCGTCACCACCCAGAAGGTCGAACGCCAGCCTGCGGCCTGGCCCAATGCGGTGCCCAGCGGCACACCCAGCACGTTGGCCAGGGTCAGGCCGGTGAACATCAGGGCCACGGCCGAAGCGCGCTTGTTGGGCGCGACCAGCCCCGCAGCCACCACCGAACCGATGCCGAAGAAGGCGCCGTGGGACAACGCGGTGACCACCCGGGCGAACATCAGCACGTTGTAGTCGCTGGCGATCGCGCACAGCAGGTTTCCGATGATGAAGATGCCCATCAGCACCACCAGCGCCGCCTTGCGTGGCAGGCGCGCGGTGGCCAGGGCCATGAATGGGGCGCCAATGGCGACGCCCAGGGCGTAGCCGGTGACCAACCAGCCGGCGCTGGGGATGCTCACGCCGAGATCGCCCGCCACATCGGGCAGCAGGCCCATGATGACGAACTCGGTGGTGCCGATGGCGAAAGAGCTCAGCGCCAGGATCAGCAGGGATAGAGGCATGGAAAAATCCTTGTCAGAGCTGTTCGCTCATTTGCGCGAGAAACGCCTGGATGACGTCCTCGTTGCGTTTGAAAAAGTGCCACTGGCCAACCTTCTTGCTGCTGATCAGGCCGGCCCGTTGCAGGGTCGCCAGATGGGCGGAGACGGTTGACTGCGAGAGGCCGCAGCGTTGATCGATCTGCCCGGCACACACACCGTTTTCGGTGCTGTGGTGCTGATCGGGAAACTGCCCCTGGGGATCCTTGAGCCACGCCAGGATTTCCCTGCGCACGGGGTGGGAGAGGGCTTTTATTATTTCGTCGAGATCAAGAGGCATGACGGACTCGGCTTATATCGGGACGGGACGAAATATATATCTGTATTTCGCGATATACAAATATGATTGCGTGCTAACGAAGGGTCGTTCGGCTATATCGGGTTATAACGATACAGGCGCAATGGTGCTAAGCTGCCGGCATGAACTACCTCGCGCACCTTCACCTCGGCGGTCCTTTACCTGAGCAGCTGCTCGGCAGCCTCTATGGCGATTTCGTCAAGGGTCGCCTGGAGGGGCGCTTCAGCGCGCCCTTGGAAGCCGGCATCCGGCTGCATCGGCAGATCGACGCGTTCACCGACAGCCATCCGCTGGTGCTGGCTGCCATCGGCCGTTTTCCGGCAGAGCGGCGACGTTATGCCGGGATCATCGTCGACGTGTTCTTCGATCACTGCCTGGCGCGGCACTGGGCGGATTATTCACAGCAGCCGTTGGCGGACTTCTCACGCCACGTCTATCGCGTGCTGGCCGCCGAAGCCGACCTGCCCGGACGGCTGGCGGCCATGGCGCCACACATGATCGCCGAGGATTGGCTGGGGTCGTACCGCGATTTCCGGGTCATCGAACGGGTGCTGCAAGGCATCTCGCGGCGCTTGTCCAGGCCAGAGGGACTGGCCGGGGCGTTCGAGGAAGTACAGGCGCTGTATGAGCCGCTGAGCGAGGATTTTCGGGCGTTCTATCCGGTGGTGCAGGGGTTCGCTCGGGAGATGCGGTGATTGTGCCGACGCTTTCGCGGGCAGAGGGCTCGCCGCCCGCCCCGCTCCCACATTCCCCACCTCCCTACCATGTGGGAGCAGGGAATGTGGGAGCGGGCTCTGCCCGCGAAGGACACACCGCGGTCTTCCAGACTCACGCCGCCTGCCGTACCTCTTCAACCTCACCGAACAACGCCACCCGCACCGCCTCCTGCGCTTCAAAGGCCAGCGCCGCCCGTTCCTTGCCGGTGCTGGCAATCGGCGTCAGCACCTGAATCAACACCTGCCCGCGCGGCTGGGCAAACAGACGCAACAAGTGCGCCAACAGATCGTCATCGCCCACGAACGGCGCGATCGGATCCAGATCGCCGCCCCGTTCATAGCGGATTGCGATCGGCTGCACCGCCACGCCGGCATCGATGGCGCTGGACATCAGCCGCCCATGGAACGTCCGCAGGCTGTGTCCATCGGTGGTCGTGCCTTCGGGGAAGATCATCAGGTCCAGATCGTTGCGCAGGTGCTGGGTCATCTGCCGGCGGATCAGCTGGCTGTCGCCTGCGCCGCGGCGGATGAACAGCGTCCCCGCCTTGAGCGCCAGCCAGCCAGCCACCGGCCAGGTGCGGACTTCGGCCTTGGACAGGAACGAAAGCGGCGCCAGCATGCCGAGCAGCGGGATGTCGGTCCAAGACACGTGATTGCCGACCCACAGCATGGGCGTGCGTGGCAACTCGCCCTGCACGGTGACCTCGAAGGGCAGGGCATTGCTCAGCCGTTCCATGAACCAGCGCGACCAACGCTGGCGCCGCTCCATGCAGTTCGGTACGCGCAGCCGCTCCAGCAGGCTGAACGTCCCGGCCAGCGCCAGGCCCAGACCGATCACCCAGAGCAGCCGCAGGATGCGCGCGTAGACGCGCCAGCGCGGCATCACACGGCCGCCTTGAAGTGGCGGGCATAGCGCGGGCAGAGGTCGTCGCGCTTGAGCAGGATGAACACGTCGGCCACCTGGAAATCCGGGTCCCAGCACGGCTCGCCGCAGATCTTCGCGCCGAGGCGCATGTAGGCCTTGAGCAGCGGCGGCAGTTCGGCGATGACGTTGCCGGGAATGTCCAGGCTCGGCAATGGCATCTTCGGCTCGGCGCGCAAGTGCTCGGTGCACAGGTAGCGCTCGCGCAGCCGCTGCATGATCGCCTGGGCCTGGATGCCGCCGTCCTGCATCGGAATGCTGGCGCAACCCATCAGGTAATCGTAGCCGCCTTCGTTGAGCACCTCGGCCAACTCGCCCCAGAGCACCGCGATGGTGCCGCCGTTGCGATAGGCCGGCGCAACACAGGTGCGGCCGATTTCCAGGATCGAACCTTGCAGATGCCGCAGACCGTGCAGGCTGAATTCCTCTTCGCTGTAGAAGCGGCCCAGCCGATTGGCCGCTTGATGGTCGAGCAGGCGGGTGGTCGCCACCAGCCGCCCGGTGGCCAGGTCGCGCACCCCGATGTGCTGACAGTGGGCATCGTAGTCGTCGACGTCCAGACCCAGCTCGGCGCTCTTGAGCGTGGCGTTGAGTTCGGTGCTGAACACGGCGAAGCGCAGGGCCTGGGCCTCGTGCAGAGCTTGCGGGCCGGTGAGGCGTTCGGCCTGCAGACGGCGTTCGGTACGGGTGTCGCCAGAGCGTGCGATCTGAGTCATTGCAAGTCTCCAAAAGCCGGCCGGTGAGTGCGGCAGGTCGATTTTGCTAGGCATGGCCAGCCTAGGAAGACGCGGTGTCACCCCTGTGAAGCTTTGGTGATGCTTGCGTGACAGACCCGGCGGCCGCATGCCACACAACTCTTGCAGCGAACGGCTGTCATACCCGCACTGCACACTCGCGCCAACCCCGCTCACGAGCCTTTCCCGCATGTCGCGTCTGTTTATCCTGTCGATCTTTCTGCTGTGCTCGGTATCGGTGGGTGCGCAAAGCTGGCCGTCCGCGCAGTGGCGCCAGGCATTGGCACCGGCGTCGCCGGCCATTGCCGAGCTGGAGCGCTATGCGTTCGTGCCGCGCGATGACGTCACGCGCGAAGGCGTGCGCACCGACGCCTTGCTGGTCATCCGCGACGGCGAGATCGTCTACGAGCGCTACGCCGGGCCAGGCGCCGCTGATCGGGTGCATACCACCTGGTCGATCAGCAAGAGCCTGCTGGCCACGGTGATGGGCGTGGCCTACGGCGAAGGGCGCTTCGCCCTGGAGGATGCCGCTGCCGACTATTTCCAGCCGCTCGACTCCCATCGTGACATCCGGGTCGAGGACCTGTTGCACTGGGCCTCGGGGCTGGACTGGGAGGAGGACTACGAATACGCACCGCTCAATTCATCGGTGGTGGCGATGCTCTACACACGCGGCCGCCAGGACATGGCCAGCTACGCTGCCAGCCACCGACGTGCCCATGCCCCCGGCGAACGGTTTCGTTACTCCAGCGGCGACAGCAATCTGCTCGCCGCCGCGCTGCGCAACATGGTCGGCCTGCATGAATATCCGGACTACCCCTGGCAGGCGCTGTTCACCCCGCTGGGCATCGACCGGGCGGTGTGGGAAACCGATGCCAGCGGCACCTTCGTCGCCTCTTCATATGCCTACCTGACCGCGCGGGATCTGGCGCGCGTGGGCCTGCTCATGCAGCGCGATGGCCAATGGCAGGGCCGGCAGTTGCTGCCTCAGGCCTGGGTGGCCTTAAATCGCACCCCATTCGCCCCGAGCCAGGACGTGCCGGGCGAGCCGGCCGCAGGCGCGCATTGGTGGCTCAACAGCAACGCCGCCTGGCCCCATGCCCCCCGCAGCACCATGGCGGCGCTGGGGCACTGGGGACAAGCCCTGTACGTGTTGCCCGAGCAACGCCTGGTGATCGTGCGCTATGCCGACGATCGCGATGCCAGCTTCAGCCATGATGCACTGCTGCAACGGCTGCTGGCCGCCTTTGCCCCAGAGGTTGGCCAATGAGCACCGGCAAGCGCGCCTGGGTGGCCCTCAGCCTGCTGCTATCGCTGGCGGCGGCCACATGGCTGTGGCACGAGCGCACACAGTTGCTGGCATTTCCGGACATCCTCAGTGCCTATTCGGCAAAAGAGTACTGTTCATGCCGCTACGTCATGCAAAACAGCGTCGAGTACTGTCAGAGCTACATCAGACAGTATCTGCCGCTGAGCAGCCTGAGCGAAGACTCGGGCCAGCGGCGGGTCCTGGCCAGTGGCCTGGGACGCAGCAACACGGCAGCCTGGGTCGGTCCGCGGCAAGGCTGCCGGTTGATTCCGGGGAGTGATGGATGAAACTGCCCGAGCCACGATGCCCGCGCCGATCACTGGCCTCTTCTTTCACTTGGTTACAGGACTGCCCATGCATGATTCGAATGGCTTGCAAGCGACCCCACCTGTCATGAAGGGGCGCTGATGTGGGCGGGCCGGTGTTCCCATGGCGCAATTCCAGCGAGTTCGAACTGCTCATCGATGGGCCGCAGTTCTTTCCGCGCATGCTCGAACGCATCGGCCAGGCCGAGCACACGATTGATCTCGAACTCTACCTGGTGGAAGCCGGTGCCTGCGCCGGGGCTGTGGTCCAGGCACTGCAGGCGGCTGCAGTGCGTGGTGTTCAGGTGCGCTGCCTGTTCGACCATTACGGCTCGCTGGCCTTCACTGCGGAACTGCGCGCGCAGCTGACCGACGCCGGCGTCGAACTACGCTTCTACAACCCGATCAGCTGGCGTCGCGGCGTGCTCAACCTGTACCGCGACCACCGCAAACTGCTGCTGGTGGACCAGCAATGGGCGATGGTGGGCGGCACTGGTGTGACCGATGAATTCTGGCAGCCGGATGAAAGTGTCAGCGAATGGCACGAAGTGATGGTCGCCATCACCGGCACTTTGGTTGCCGATTGGCAGATGCTGTTCGACCGCCAATGGCGTGCCAACCTGAGGCGCACTGCCTGGCGCCCGCCGACCCATTTCGGCCTCGCGCGCGTGCCGCCCATGCCCGAAGGCGGCCAAGGGCTGGGTCGGGTAGCCTACGCGGACGCTCGTCAACATCGCGACATCCTCCAATCACTGGTGCGCGCGCTCAACAGCGGACAGCGGCGCATCTGGCTGGCGACGCCGTATTTCCTGCCGACCTGGAAGGTGCGCCGTTCGCTGCGCCGGGCGGCCAGTCGCGGCCTGGATGTGCGGCTGCTACTCACCGGCCCGCGCACCGACCATCCCTCGGTGCGCTACGCCGGGCACAATTATTACCCCAAGCTGCTCAGGGTCGGGGTCAAGATCTACGAATACCAACCCTGTTTCCTGCACCTGAAAATGGTCTTGATCGATGACTGGGTCAGTGTCGGTTCCTGCAACTTCGACCACTGGAACCTACGCTTCAACCTGGAAGCCAACCTCGAAGCGCTCGATCCCGGCCTGACCGAGGCGGTCGAGCGCAGCTTCACCACCGACTTTGCGGCCAGCCACGAAGTCAGTCTGAGCGATTGGCGCCGCCGGCCGTTCTGGGGGCGGGTCCAGCAGCGCATCTTCGGCTGGATGGATCGCCTGAGCGTGGCCGTGTTCCGCCGCCGCGGCTGAAGCTGCTCGGCAGGCGTGGCCGGATGCCGGGCAGGGCTCTACACTGTCGCGCTACTGCGCACAGGACACCTCAGTGACTTCCAGCATCTTCTGGTACGACTACGAAACCACCGGCATCAATCCGCGCTGCGACCGGCCCTTGCAGGTCGCCGGGATCCGCACCGATGCCGATCTCAACGAGATCGCCGCGCCAGTCAATCTGTACTGCCAGCCCAGCGACGACATTCTTCCGCACCCTGCGGCCTGCATGATCACCGGCATCACCCCCGAACGCCTGGCCGACCGTGGCCTGAGCGAGGCCGATTTCATGACCCGGGTCCACGCACAACTGGCCATGCCCGGTACCTGCGGAGCCGGCTACAACACCCTGCGCTTCGATGACGAGATGACCCGTTACAGCCTGTACCGCAATTTCTTCGACCCCTATGGGCGGGAATGGCAGGGTGGCAACAGCCGGTGGGACCTGATCGACGTGGTGCGGGCGGCCTATGCCCTGCGTCCGGACGGCATCGAATGGCCAGAGGTGGACGGGCGCGCCAGCATGCGCCTGGAGCTGCTCACGGCGGCCAACGGCATCGACCATGGGCAGGCCCATGACGCGCTGTCCGACGTCCGCGCTACCATCGCCCTTGCACGTTTGATCCGCCAGCGCCAACCCAAACTGTACGACTGGCTGTTTCAAATGCGCAGCAAACAACGGGTGCAGCAAAACATTCAGCTGTTGCAGCCGCTGGTACATGTTTCCGGTCAATTCGGTGCAGCGCGACGCTATGCCGCAGTGGTTCTGCCACTGGCTTGGCATCCGACCAATCGCAATGCGTTGATCGTCTATGATCTGGCTCACGATCCCCAACCCTTGATCGAACAAAGTATCGAAGTATTGCAAGAGCGATTGTACAAGCGGCGTCAGGATCTGGCCGAGGGCGAAGCGCCCGTGCCTTTGAAACTTCTGCACATCAATCGTTGCCCGGTCATCGCGCCCCTCAACGTATTGCGCGATGAAGATTGGCAGCGCCTCAATCTGGATAAACCGCTCTATCAGGCTCGAGCGATGCGCTTATGCAATGACCAGCCGCAATGGCATTACAAATTGTCACCGCTCTATCAAACGACGACGTTTCCCGAGAGTGCCGATCCAGAGCAGCAGTTGTACGACAGCTTCATTGGCGACCGCGACCGATTATTGTGTGAACGCATTCGTACATTGGATCCACAACAGTTGGCGAGCGCTGACTGGGTGTTCGATGACCCGCGACTGCCCGAATTATTGTTTCGCTATAGAGCGCGCAACTTTCCTGACACTCTGAATCCTCTTGAAACACAGCGCTGGTTGCAATTCTGCCAACAGCGCTTGAGTGATCCTGTGTTTGGCGCACCCAACACGCTGCAAGGTTTCAATGCCGCGCTGGGCGAGTGCATGGCCAAGGCCGATCCGACGCAGACGCAGGTTCTGCGGCATTGGCAGGCCTACGCTCAGGCACTGGCGGCACGCGTGGGCATGATGTCTCATTGAGCTGAAGAGACCCCATAAAAAAACGCCAGTCCTGGGACTGGCGTTCTTTGATTGGCACGATACGACTTAACAAGATGTAACGATTAGCCCAGGAAAGTGGCCCAGGTTTCGACCACATCGCCACCCCACTTGGCTTTCCATTCTTTCAGGGTCTTGTGGTTGCCACCTTTGGTTTCGATGACTTCACCGTTGTGCGGGTTCTTGTATTGCTTGACCTTGCGCGCACGCTTGGTGCCGGTAACTTTTCCGGTGGCAGGGCGCGGTGCCTTGTTCAACTTGGCTTCCGGGTCCAGCAGGGCGATGATGTCGCGCAGCGATTTCTGGTATTCGCCCATCAGGGTGCGCAATTTGCCTTCGAATTCCAGTTCGGTTTGCAATTTGTCGTCTTGCGACAGGTTTTTCAAGCGGGCTTGAAGCTCTTTGATGGCTTCTTCTGTAGCGCGATATTCGTTGATCAGGGACATGGTGATACCTCGGGAATGCAAGTGTCAGTGAAAACAGTGGGGTGATAATAAGCATCCTTCCGAACCAAGTAAACAATTAACGTGAACAGCGTTTTGCGCCGGGCCGGTTATCCACGATTCAGGTGAAGGGTTTTTCATGTTTACATCCGCACATCTATATAATACCTGCCTCTGTATCGACACTGTGGTCGTCGGCGCCGATCGGCGCAGCAGGGCGGCTCTGCACCTGACAGCCAAGGCTGCAATCAATACTGCAGACTTGCCCGTCAACCGCTAGAATGGCGCCCTTTGCGAAGTTTCTGGAGTTTGAATACATGCGCACTTTTCGGCTGGTGACCGCTTGCCCGGACCGCGTTGGCATCGTTGCCAAAGTCAGCCATTTCCTGGCGTCCCACAATGGCTGGATCACCGAATCGAACCACCACTCCGATGACCAGAACGGTTGGTTCTTCATGCGCCACGAAATTCGTGCCGACACCCTGCCGTTCGACATCGAGGCGTTCCGCGCCGCGTTCGCGCCCATCGCCGAAGAATTCGCCATGGAATGGCGGGTCACCGACACCGCGCAGAAGAAGCGCGTGGTGCTCATGGCCAGCCGCGAATCCCACTGCCTTGCCGACCTGCTGCACCGCTGGCACAGCAACGAGCTGGACTGCGACATCGCCTGTGTGGTGTCCAACCACGATGACCTGCGCAGCATGGTCGAATGGCATGGCATTCCCTACTACCACGTGCCGGTCGACCCTGCGGACAAACTGCCGGCGTTTGCCGAGGTCTCGCGCTTGGTCGATCAGCACCAGGCCGACGTTGTGGTGCTGGCGCGCTACATGCAGATCCTGCCGCCGCAGCTGTGCCAGGCCTATGCCGGCAAGATCATCAACATCCATCACAGCTTCCTGCCGTCCTTTGTCGGTGCCAAGCCGTACCATCAGGCCTCGCTGCGCGGCGTGAAACTGATCGGTGCTACCTGCCACTACGTGACCGAAGAGCTGGACGCCGGTCCGATCATCGAGCAGGACGTGGTCCGGGTAAGCCACAGCGACAGCATCGACGACATGGTGCGTTTCGGCCGCGACGTGGAGAAGATGGTCCTGGCCCGTGGCCTGCGCTATCACCTGGAAGATCGGGTGATGGTGCACGGCAACAAGACCGTCGTGTTCAGCTGAACATGAACGAGCCCGGCGACAAGGCCAGCGCAAAGCCGTTGCCGGTGCTCGGGGCGGGTTGCGCGAGCCGTTATGATCCCGAAGCGCTGAGCGAAGAGCACGGCACCGAGTTTCCCGGTGCCGAGGCGTTGTGGGCGCAACAGGTATCGGAACGGCAGCAGGGTGCGCCTGCCCGCGACGCCGACGCGCCTGCCGAGCTCAAGCCTGACGAGCCCGCAGCAACTTGTTGAGCAGGGGCTTGCCCAGCAGGGCAACGAACACCGGGCCGCCGGCGATCAGGTAGAAATAGTAGGTCACCAGTCGCCAGATCAGGATGGCGGCAGCGGCGGTCGACTTGCCTACCATGGGCGCCAGCAACGCGGCCGAGGCCAGCTCGGCCGCGCCCGCGCCACCGGGCAACAGGCTGAACTGGCCGGCACTCAGGGCCAGCATCTGGATCAGGAAACTCCACGCCCAGTCCACTTCGCTACCCAATCCCTGCAAGGTGAAATACAACACGCTGTAGCGCAACGTCCAATGTACGCAGGTCAAGGCGAACACCTGGGCGAGCACGCGGCGGGGCAGGCGGAAATTGTCGGCGAAGGCGTCCAGAAAGTGCAGCAGCTTGCGTGCCCAGCGCCGGCGCGTGGCCGGCTTGATTCGCAGCAGTCGCAGGAATCGACCGTTGAGCTTGATCGCCGGGCGGTGATAGCGCGCCAGGACTGCGCAGGCGACCAAGGCCCCGGCCATCAGGATGCCGCTGGCCAACAGCATGCTTTCCAGTGCCTGGCTGAGGTTGTGAAACAGCGCGTAGACCAGAATGCACAGCAGGGCGAAAAAGAAGAACATCAGATCGTTGAGTTGGTCCATGGCGAACACGGCGCTGGTCTTGGCCGCGCCGATGCCATGCCGGCCGAGCAGCGCCAGCAGTGTCAGCGGTGCGCCGCTGCCGCCAGGGGTGGCGCAATAGGCGAACTCTGCGGCCATCACCACGGCCACGGTCTTCAGCCGACCGATGCGCGCCGCCTGCTCGGCCAGCAGCAGGCGCAGGCGCATGGCATTCACCACCCAGCCGACACAGATCATGCCGAACATGCCCAGCAGCAGAAGCAACGAGAACCCGCGCAGGCGCTGAAGCATTTCGGTGCCGCCCATGATCACTGGAATCAGTACGGCGACGACGATGATCAGGACCAGCCACAGCATTCGGTTCATGGCTGGTGGTTCGCCGCGAGGTTGCAGGGAAGCGAAAGGGGAGTGCGCTGCATGGGAAAGTCCGTATGGGCCGGCGCCAGGCCGTCGTGGCCGAGATGATAGCCGCGTCGGGGGGATTCGTCAGCGGCTTGGCGTTGTGGGGCAGTTGATCTTGGGTTGATTGTGCTGGCCTCTTCGCGGGCNNGGCAGAGGGCTCGCCGCCCGCCCCGTTCCCACAGAGGTGGGTACGGATGTGTGTGGGAGCGGGTCTCTGCCCGCGAAGAGGCCCTCACCGACTCCCACAGAAATGGTTCCAGCGCACGTTTTTCCTGCACACCGGTCTGTTTGGCATTACGCTGCCCTATGCTTCATTGAATAACAGCAGAGGTGCAAGATGACGGATGCCAGACACGTACTGTTCGGTGCCGATTCCAGCGGTGAACCCGTAGGCCTGGACCTGCGCTTGGCCAACCGCCATGGTTTGATCGCCGGGGCCACCGGGACCGGCAAGACGGTAACCCTGCAGCGCCTGGCCGAGGCGTTCAGCGAGGCCGGGGTGGCGGTGTTTGCCGCCGATATCAAGGGTGACCTGTGTGGCTTGGGTGCCAGCGGCAACCCTCAGGGCAAGATCGCCGAACGCATTGCCCAGATGCCTTGGCTCAATTATCGCCCGCAGGCCTGCCCGGTCACGCTGTGGGACATCCACGGCCAATCCGGCCATCCGCTGCGAACCACGCTCAGCGAAATGGGGCCGCTGCTGCTGGGCAGCCTGCTGGAGCTCACCGACAGCCAGCAGTCGGCGCTGTACGCCGCCTTCAAGGTGGCCGATCGCGAAGGCCTGCTCCTGCTCGACCTCAAGGACCTCAAGGCCTTGCTCAATCACCTCCGGGACAATCCTGAGCTGCTGGGCGACGACAGCGCCTTGATGACCACGGGATCGAGCCAGGCCCTGTTGCGCCGTCTGGCCAGCCTGGAACAACAGGGCGCCGAAGCGCTGTTCGGCGAGCCGGCCTTGCGCCTGGAAGACATTCTGCACCCCGACGCCGAGGGTCGTGGCCGCATCCATTTGCTCGACGCCAGCCGCCTGGTCCACGAAGCCCCCAAGGTCTATGCCACGTTCCTGCTGTGGCTGCTGGCCGAACTGTTCGAGCAGTTGCCCGAGCGCGGTGATGCCGACAAGCCGCTGCTGGCATTGTTCTTCGACGAAGCCCACCTGCTGTTCAACGGCACGCCAAAGGCCTTGCAGGATCGTCTGGAACAGGTGGTGCGGTTGATCCGTTCCAAGGGCGTTGGCGTGTACTTCGTCACTCAGTCGCCCAGCGACCTGCCCGATGCAGTGCTGGCTCAGCTGGGCCTGCGCATCCAGCACGGCCTGCGTGCATTCACCGCCCGCGAGCAGAAGGCCTTGAAGGCCGTCGCCGAGGGCTTCCGGCCCAACCCCGAGTTCGACACTCTGGCCGTGCTGACCGAATTGGGCACGGGTGAAGCCTTGGTCGGGACGCTGCAGGAAAAGGGCACCCCGGCGATGGTCCGGCGGGTCGCGATCGCGCCACCGCAGTCGCGCATCGGCCCACTGACAGACGCCGAGCGCGCGGCCACGGTGCGGAACTCGCCGCTCGCCGGTCGCTACGACAAACCGATCGACCGCGAATCCGCCTATGAAATGCTGACCACGCGCAAACTGCCGCCGACGGCGGATCCCGTACAGCCATCGGAGCCGAGCCTGGCCGACAAGGCCGGCGAGTTTCTCAGTGGGGCAGCAGGGCAGGCGTTGAAGTCGGCGATGCGCCAGGCTGCCAACCAGTTCGGCCGCCAGTTGGTGCGTGGCTTGATGGGCTCCCTGTTGGGAGGGAGCAAGCGCAAGTAGCGCAGGAGGTTTCTTCAGCCATGCAAAAAGGCGCCCGTGGGCGCCTTTTTGCAGAGTGTCACGCGGTGGTCATCCCACCAGTTGGCTGGCCAACCAGAACAGACCGGCCGCCAGGCCCATGGAGGCCGGGAGGGTCAGCACCCAGGCCAACATGATGGTACGAACCGTGCCACCTTGCAGGCCGCTCTTGTTGGCCACCATGGTCCCGGCCACGCCCGAGGACAAGATGTGGGTGGTCGAGACCGGCAGGCTGAACACGTTGGCCGCGCCGATCGCACAGGCGGTGACGATCTGAGCCGACATGCCCTGCGCATAGGTCATGCCCTGCTTGCCGATCTTCTCGCCGATGGTCAGAACCACACGCTTCCAGCCGACCATGGTACCGATACCCAACGCCAGGGCCACGGCCAGAATCACCCAGAACGGCGAATACTCGGTGGTGGCAGTGAGGTCCTTGCGCAATTTCTCCAGGTCGGATTTCTCGCGCGGCTCCAGTGCCGGCAGCTTGCCGACCTTCTTCGCCGTGTCATCCAGGCAGAGCAGGTAGCGACGCACTTCGATACGGTGTTCGGCAGCCAGCGAGTGGTAGTCGGAGACGCCATCAAGAGTGCTCAGCAGCGCCGCGATGGTCGGTTCTGTCTGCTGTGGATTGCAGCTGAATTTCTCCGGCAGATCGCCCTGCTGAGCTTTGCCCAGCGCCAGGAATTCACCCAGGGTGGCCTGGTTGCGCTGGTAGAACTGGCTCAGGTGCTGGGTCGCGTCGCGGGTCCGCTCGATCTGGTAGGTGGTCGCGTTCAGGTCCAGCACGAACTGCTGCGGAACGATACCGATCAACACCAGCATGATCAGGCCGATGCCCTTCTGGCCATCGTTGGAACCGTGCACGAAGCTCACGGCCATGGCCGACAGGACCAGCACCAGGCGATTCCAGAACGGTGGGTGTTTCTTGTCGTCCAGCTTGCGGCGCTGCTCAGGCGTCTTGTGCATCTTGGAGGTCGGACGCCACCACTTCAGACCGATCAACACCAGGGCCGCCGCCACGAAGCCGGCCAGCGGCGAGAACACCAGCGAGGCACCGATATCGATCGCCTTCTGCCAGTTGACGCCATCGCCCAGTGGGATGTCGTTGATCAGCGCGTTAGCCAGGCCCACGCCCAGAATCGAGCCGATGAGGGTGTGCGAGCTCGACGCCGGAATGCCGAAGTACCAGGTGCCCAGGTTCCAGGTAATGGCCGCGGCCAACAGCGAGAACACCATGGCCAGGCCGTGTCCGGTGTTGACGTTGATCAGCAACTCGACCGGCAGCAGGTGAACGATTGCGTAGGCCACGCCGACGCCGCCCAGCAGTACACCGAGGAAGTTGAAGATACCGGACAGGAACACCGCCAGATGGGGCGGCATGGCCTTGGTATAGATGACTGTGGCGACCGCGTTGGCGGTGTCATGAAAGCCGTTGATGAATTCGAAGGTGAGTACGAATGCCAGCGCTAAGAACAGGCTGATCAGCACCCACGCATCCAGTGCGCTGAATAATTCGATCATGAAGGTTTTGTGACCGGGCCATTGAGGGGGCGCGATTATGCCAGAAATCGACGCGGTATGACCCCCCAGGCGCTGACCGGTGGGTCCGCTTTTCGAGCGATTGGGCAAGGGTCGCAGCGCATGGCTTGCAGACGAGCCTGGCTTGAGCCCCGAAAATTCGGGCTATCGATAGGCCGCCATAAAGCCGTAAGCCAGACGAAAAATTCAAACGGTCGTATGAAATTTGTCAGCGGATGACGCAATTCTGAAGGCAATTGACGTGGCACAAGCGACCGATAGCCGCCTGCCACGCCTGTGTCATGCGTTCTGTTGCTCGAGATCCTTTTCGATCTTCTGGATCTCTTCCTGAAAGGCCTGATCGAGAATGCTGGCACGTTTGCGCCACGGTTTGCGTTCTGGATCTGGCTGAGCGGCATAGGTGGTGATCTCACCGCCGTAGACTTCCTTGTAACGTTGTTCCTGGCGCTCCAGTTGCGCGCGCAGTTCGTCTTTCGTCACTTTTATTACTCTGTTATTTGGAAAGTTGAAACCCACCGATGAGGCGTCGAGAGCCGCCTGGCAGTTGGAGCCCGCATTGTAGCCGGTTGCAACCGCGACGGGGCAGGCCGTTCATTCGGTGTGTATCAATGTGCACAGCACAATCTGAGAAAGCACAGACAGGAATAAGTTTCAGGACCGCATGGCAATGCCATCTTGCCCGAAATCGGATCAGCGCAATGGATTTGCGATTATCGCCCACCGGTCCGATAATCGCCCTCGGTCGGTTTCGAACATTCCAGAGGGCAGCACCATGAGCGAACACACACCACCGGCAGGCCCGTCAGCGACCGGTTCGAAAGTGCCACAGCGCCCTGCGTTCAGCTCACTGGCCCCGCCGATCGTCGCATCGCCCGCCAAGCGCATCCAAGCCTTCACTGGCGACCCGGACTTCATGACCTCGCTGGCCCGCGGACTGGCGGTGGTGCAGGCGTTCCAGGAGCGCAAGCGACACCTGACCATTGCGCAGATCAGCCACCGGACGGAAATTCCCCGCGCTGCCGTGCGGCGCTGTCTTCATACCCTGATCAAGCTGGGTTATGCCACCACCGATGGGCGCACCTACTCGCTGCTGCCCAAAGTGCTGACCCTGGGCCATGCCTACCTGTCCTCGACACCCTTGGCCGTCTCGGCGCAACCCTACCTGGACCGCATGAGTGAGCAGTTGCACGAAGCCTGCAACATGGCCACCCTCGAAGGCGATGACATCCTCTACATCGCCCGTTCGGCCACGACTCAGCGGCTGATTTCGGTGGACCTTTCGGTGGGCGGTCGACTGCCGGCGTATTGCACTTCCATGGGTCGCATCCTGCTCGCGGCACTCGACGACGCGTCGCTGCACGAATACCTGCAGCACACCGATCTTGCGCCCAAGACCAGTCGCACCCTGACCAACAAAACCGCGTTGCTGGAGTGTTTGGAACGGGTTCGTCAGCAGGGCTGGTGCATCGTCGATCAGGAGCTGGAGCAAGGGCTGCGCTCGATTGCCGTGCCGGTGTACGACGCGTCGGGGCAGGTATTGGCCGCGCTCAATGTCAGCACCCACGCTGGTCGCGTCACCCGGGCCGAGCTTGAGCAGCGTTTTTTGCCGATCATGCTGTCGGCCAGTCGCGATCTGAGTGCGCAACTGTTCGCTTGAACGCTTGGCGGGGGCTCTGCATGGCAGTGTGCGGTGACCGCACACATCCGCCAGTGCCCGATTGACCCGGCCGGGGCGCGCTGACTAATGTCCATCGCATCGACCGCTCAAGCGGTCGCCAATAAAAATAGCGAGGATCACCTCATGCGCAACGCCTTCAGCTTTTGCTCCTTTTCCGTTCCGACGCTCGCCACGCGACACCCCTAGACCTTCGACTGCCCAGGCATGCGGCCGCATGGCCCGCATCGACGTGCCCGTCTTTCCCGGACAATCACAATGACAAGAACAACAATGAACAAACCTGCCAACGCTGCGGGGCTGTGCCTGGATGTGCAGACCCTGATCAACGACCGACCGCTGTCGCGCTATCAATGGCGCGTGGTCATCCTGTGTTTCCTGATCGTCTTCCTCGACGGGCTGGACACCGCCGCCATGGGCTTCATCGCACCTGCGCTGTCGCAGGAGTGGGGCATCGACCGCGCCAGCCTCGGACCGGTGATGAGCGCCGCATTGATCGGCATGGTGTTCGGCGCCCTGGGCTCCGGGCCATTGGCCGACCGTTTCGGGCGCAAGCTGGTGCTGGTCGGCGCCGTGCTGGTGTTCGGCGGGTTCAGCCTGGCTTCGGCCTACAGCAGCAACGTCGATCAGCTGTTGATCCTGCGCTTTCTCACCGGGTTGGGGTTAGGGGCCGGCATGCCCAACGCCACTACGCTGTTGTCCGAGTACACCCCGGAGCGCTTTCGTTCGCTGCTGGTGACCAGCATGTTCTGTGGGTTCAACCTCGGCATGGCCGGGGGCGGGTTCATGTCCGCCAAGCTGATTCCCGCCTTCGGCTGGCACAGCCTGCTGCTGCTCGGCGGTGTGCTGCCGCTGGTGCTGGCGGTGGTGTTGATGATCTGGCTGCCCGAGTCGGCGCGGTATCTGGTGGTGCGCAACAAGGGTGTGGAAAAGATACGTCGCACTCTGGCGCCGATCGACCCGGAGCAAGTGGCGCGGGCCGAGCGCTTCAGCGTGCCCGAACAGAAAACCGTCAAGGCGAGCAACGTGCTGGCCGTGATCTTTTCCGGCACCTACCGCGCCGGCACCTTGCTGCTGTGGTTGACCTACTTCATGGGTCTGGTGATCGTCTACCTCTTGACCAGCTGGCTGCCGACGCTGATGCGCGAGAGCGGCGCGAGCCTGGAGCAGGCCGCGTTCATCGGCGCGCTGTTCCAGTTCGGCGGTGTGCTGAGTGCCGTGGGCGTGGGCTGGGCCATGGACCGGTTCAACCCGCACAAGGTCATTGCCACGTTCTACCTGCTCGCTGGGGTGTTCGCCTACGCGGTCGGGCAAAGCCTGGGCAACATCACGCTGCTGGCGACGCTGGTACTGATTGCCGGCATGTGCGTCAACGGCGCGCAGTCGGCCATGCCGTCGCTGGCCGCGCGCTTCTACCCCACGCAAGGGCGTGCCACCGGGGTGTCCTGGATGCTGGGGATCGGCCGTTTCGGCGCGATCCTGGGGGCCTGGATGGGCGCGACCTTGCTGGGCCTCGGCTGGAATTTCGAACAGGTCCTGACCGCGCTGGTCGTTCCTGCCGTGCTGGCCACCGTGGCCTTGTTGATCAAGAGTCGGGTCAGCCACGCCGACGCGACCTGAAGCACGCCGCTGTAGCGTTCGATTATCGAACGGATAGTCGATAATCGGATTGTTCGTGAAGAGCTGGCGCCCTAACCTGTACGCCAGCTTCATTCAAACAAGATGGCTCACAGTATCGAGGAGTCCTGCCCACATGGCTGCAATCCTGTCGCTTACCGATGCGGTGAAGCAATTCGTCAACGATGGTGACACCGTCGCGCTCGAAGGCTTCACCCACCTGATTCCAACCGCCGCAGGTCACGAGATCATTCGTCAAGGCAAGAAAGACCTGACGCTGGTCCGCATGACCCCCGACCTGATCTACGATCAGTTGATCGGCGCCGGTTGCGCTCGCAAGTTGATCTTCTCGTGGGGCGGCAACCCCGGTGTCGGCTCGCTGCATCGTCTGCGCGACGCGGTCGAGAAGCAGTGGCCCCAGCCGCTTGAGATCGAAGAACACAGCCATGCCGACCTGGCCAATGCCTACGTCGCCGGCGCCTCCGGCCTGCCGTTCGCGGTCCTGCGGGCCTACGCCGGTTCCGATCTGCCCAAGGTCAACCCGCTGATCAAGACAGTCACTTGCCCGTTCACCGGCGAAGTGCTCGCGGCCGTACCTTCGGTACGCCCTGACGTCACCGTGATTCACGCGCAGAAAGCCGACCGCAAGGGCAACGTGCTGCTGTGGGGCATTCTGGGGGTGCAGAAGGAAGCGGCCCTGGCCGCCAAGCGCTGCATCGTCACGGTCGAGGAAATCGTCGATGACCTCAACGCGCCGATGAACAGCTGCGTGTTGCCGACCTGGGCGTTGGCCGCCGTGTGCCATGTGCCCGGTGGTGCGCATCCGTCCTACGCCCATGGCTACACCGAGCGCGACAACGTGTTCTACCAGGCCTGGGACCCGATCGCCCGCGACCGGGCGACCTTCACCGCCTGGATCGACACGTACATCCGCGGTACCCAGGACTTCAGCGAATACCAGGCGAAACTGGCCAGCGCAGCGCAGGTGACCCCATGACTTACTCCACCAACGAGATGATGACCGTCGCAGCCGCGCGGCGTCTGCAAAACGGCGCGGTGTGCTTCGTCGGCATCGGCCTGCCGTCCAAGGCCGCCAACCTGGCCCGTCTGACCTCCTCGCCGGACGTGGTGCTGATCTACGAGTCCGGCCCGATCGGCGCGAAACCCACTGTACTGCCCCTGTCCATCGGCGATGGCGAACTGGCGGAAACCGCCGACACCGTCGTGCCTACCGGTGAGATCTTTCGCTACTGGCTGCAAGGCGGACGCATCGATGTGGGCTTTCTCGGCGCCGCTCAGGTCGACCGTTTCGGCAACATCAACACCACTGTAGTGGGCGACTACCATCAGCCCAAGGTCCGTCTGCCGGGCGCCGGTGGTGCACCGGAGATTGCAGGTTCGGCCAAGAGCGTGTTGATCATTCTCAAACAGTCGCACCGCAGCTTCGTCGAGAAGCTCGATTTCGTCACCTCGGTCGGCCATGGCGAAGGCGGCGATTCGCGCAAGCGCCTAGGCCTTCCAGGACAGGGGCCGGTAGGGATCATCACCGACCTGTGCATCATGGAGCCTGAAGCCGGCTCCAACGAATTCGTGGTGACGTCCATTCACCCGGGCGTGACGCGTGAACAAATCAGCGCAGCCACCGGCTGGCCGATCCGCTTCGCCGACCAGGTGCAGACCACGGCCGAGCCTGACGCCACGGAACTTGAAGCGTTGCGCGCCCTGGAAGCACGCACGGCGGCCGCCCACGGCCAGGCACCGGGAGAAGCATGATGCGCGACGTATTCATTTGCGATGCGGTGCGCACGCCCATCGGTCGCTTCGGCGGCAGCCTGGCCCACGTTCGCGCCGACGATCTGGCCGCCGTGCCGCTCAAGGCGTTGCTCGAACGCAACACTAGCGTGGACTGGGCGCAGCTGGACGAAGTGTTCATGGGCTGTGCCAACCAGGCGGGCGAAGACAACCGCAACGTCGCACGCATGGCGCTGCTGCTGGCCGGCTTGCCCGAGGGCGTGCCTGGCGTGACCCTCAACCGCCTGTGCGCTTCGGGCATGGATGCGGTGGGAACAGCGTTTCGCGCCATCGCCAGTGGCGAAATGGAGCTGGCGATTGCCGGCGGCGTCGAATCGATGTCGCGCGCGCCTTTCGTCATGGGCAAGGCCGATGCCGGTTTTTCCCGCAACATGAAACTGGAAGACACCACCATCGGTTGGCGTTTCATCAACCCCCTGATGAAGGCCCAGTATGGCGTCGATGCAATGCCGCAGACGGCAGATAACGTGGCCGACGATTGCCAGGTCTCCCGTGAAGACCAGGACGCTTTCGCCGTGCGCAGCCAGCAGCGCACCGCTGCCGCACAGGCGGCGGGCTTCTTCGCCGAAGAGATCGTGCCGGTACGGATTCCGGGTAAGAAGGGCGAAACCGTGGTCGAGCAGGACGAGCATCCGCGCGCCGACACCACCCTGGAAACCCTGGCCAGGCTCAAGCCGGTCAACGGCGCCGACAAGACGGTGACGGCGGGCAACGCGTCGGGTGTCAACGACGGCGCCGCCGCGATGATCCTCGCCAGCGCCGAGGCGGTGCAAAAGCACGGCCTGACTGCCCGTGGCCGCGTGCTGGGCATGGCCAGTGCCGGGGTAGCACCGCGGGTCATGGGGGTCGGTCCGGTGCCGGCCGTACGCAAACTGCTCGAACGCCTGAACCTGGCGGTCGAGGACTTCGACGTGATCGAGCTCAACGAGGCGTTCGCCAGCCAGGGCCTGGCGGTGCTGCGCGACCTGGGGCTGGCGGACGATGCCGCGCAGGTCAATCCGAACGGCGGTGCGATTGCCTTGGGTCATCCGCTGGGCATGAGCGGTGCGCGGCTGGTGTTGACGGCGCTGCATCAGTTGGAAAAAAGCGGCGGCAAGCGCGGGCTGGCGACGATGTGCGTAGGGGTAGGGCAGGGGTTGGCGTTGGCGATCGAGCGGGTTTGAGGGGGAACTGACGGGGCTCCTCTCCGGCAGCGGGGGCGGCGCCCCCCCCCCCCCCCCACACACACCCGCC
>NZ_DJUS01000166.1:0-12038 GCF_002438365.1 Pseudomonas sp. UBA6276 | reverse complement strand
GAAACCTTCGGCCCGCTGGCGCCGCTGTTCCGCTTCCAGGACGAAGCCGAAGTGATCGCCATGTCCAACGACACCGAGTTCGGCCTGGCGTCGTACTTCTATGCCCGCGATATGAGCCGGGTGTTCCGTGTCGCCGAAGCGCTGGAATACGGCATGGTCGGTATCAACACCGGTCTGATCAGCAACGAAGTGGCGCCGTTCGGCGGCATCAAGGCTTCGGGCCTGGGCCGTGAAGGCTCCAAGTACGGCATCGAAGACTATCTGGAAATCAAATACCTCTGCATTTCGGTGTAACCCACCGCGCAGACACCCTTGGCGGCCGGCGTCCGCAGCAGTCGATCATCGTATGCTGCTGCGGTACTCACCGACCGCTCAATCCTTGAATCACGCCGACCGATGAGCGGCGAATGAGGAATTTCATGAGCAAGACCAACGAATCCCTGATGCAACGCCGCCAGGCGGCCGTCCCACGCGGCGTGGGCCAGATTCACCCGATTTTCGCCGAATCGGCGCAGAACGCCACGGTCACCGACGTCGAAGGCCGCGAGTTCATCGACTTTGCCGGCGGTATCGCGGTGCTCAACACCGGCCACGTCCACCCCAAAGTGATCGCCGCCGTACAGGCGCAATTGCACAAACTGACCCACACCTGCTTCCAGGTGCTGGCGTACGAGCCCTACGTTGAGGTCTGCGAGAAGATCAACGCCAAGGTGCCGGGCGACTTCGACAAGAAGACCCTGCTGGTGACCACAGGCTCCGAAGCCGTGGAAAACGCCATCAAGATCGCGCGTGCCGCCACCGGCCGTGCCGGTGTCATCGCCTTCACCGGCGCCTACCACGGTCGCACCATGATGACCCTGGGCCTGACCGGCAAGGTCGTGCCGTACTCGGCCGGCATGGGCCTGATGCCCGGCGGTGTGTTCCGTGCGCTGTACCCCTGCGAATTGCATGGCGTGAGCGTCGACGATTCCATCGCCAGCATCGAGCGCATCTTCAAGAACGACGCCGAAGCCCGTGACATCGCCGCGATCATTCTGGAGCCGGTGCAGGGCGAGGGCGGCTTCTATGTCGCGCCCAAGGCTTTCATGCAGCGTCTGCGCGCCCTGTGCGATCAGCACGGCATCCTCTTGATCGCTGACGAAGTGCAGACCGGCGCAGGCCGTACCGGCACGTTCTTCGCCATGGAGCAGATGGGTGTTGCGCCCGACCTGACCACCTTCGCCAAATCCATCGCTGGCGGCTTCCCGCTCGCCGGTGTGTGCGGCAAGGCCGAGTACATGGATGCCATCGCACCGGGTGGCCTGGGCGGCACCTACGCCGGCAGCCCGATCGCCTGCGCCGCGGCACTGGCCGTGATGGAAGTGTTCGAGGAAGAAAACCTGCTCGATCGCAGCAAGGCCGTTGGCGAGCACCTGGTAGCAGGCCTGCGTGCCATCCAGTCCAAGTACCCGGTCATCGGCGATGTGCGTGCGCTTGGCGCGATGATTGCCGTCGAGCTGTTCGAAGGCGGCGACACCCACAAGCCGAACGCCGCAGCAGTGGCCCAGGTCGTGGCCAAGGCGCGCGACAAGGGCCTGATCCTGCTGTCGTGCGGTACTTACGGAAACGTCCTGCGCATCCTGGTCCCGCTGACCGCGCCAGACGAGCAGTTGAACAAAGGCTTGGCCATCATCCAAGAGTGTTTCGCTGAACTGGCTTGAGTGATGTGATCGTTTGATAGAAAACCCGCTTCGGCGGGTTTTTTTATGGGGTGGTTTTATTTTGGCTGGCTATGCACTGATCAAGGATGGCACGAGCGATCCAGTCGGGATTGTCTTTGAAATAAGGTAATCAACGACGCCATCACTTCTGCACGTAAACAACGGTTTCCGAGGGGCGCAGCACGCTGAAGGTCGCGCTATAAATATCAAGCTGAGCCGGTGCTTTACCGAGCCCTTGATTCTTCAACAGGCCGTTTGCAGCACGGCGCGGTATGCGCTAAAAACCCTCTGCTGGATCCATCGTTCTGCACGACCGACACGTCATACTGTCGGTGCTCACGCATCACGGCCCTGACCCGGCCTTCACCTCTGGCTCATGGAGTGCGCCTATGAATGCTGTTGTCAGCATGTCCCCTCGTGTGTTGATCGCCGATTCCGACCCCTGGATGCGTGATCTGCTGTCCCAAATGCTGCTGGCCGTACGGGGCGATGCGCGTCTGCAAATGTGCGCGACGGGGCCTGATGCGTTGGAGCATCTGCGTGAGCTACCGGATCTGGTGATCGCCACACGCGAGCTGCCGGGTATCAGCGGTCTCGATCTGTTGCGCGGCGTACGCAAAAGCCCTCGCCTGGCGACCGTGCCCTTTATTCTGCTGAGCGAGCGCGGCGACAGTGCCAGTGTGCGTGAAGTGCTGCCGTTGGCGCCGACGGCGTACCTGACCAAGCCTGTGGATATGGCAGGTTTGAAAGCGCGTCTGCTGACCTTGCTGCCAAACTCGGGAGATGTTGGAGCGCAGCGGGCTCCACAGATCGCTGCAGGTACTACGTTGGACCACTATGTCGAGCGTCGGCGCCTGGAGTGCGACGGCGGCCCTTTGTTGTGTGATGTGCAGGCGGCCGTGATTCGCGCATCGGGAGATATGAAGGTATTGGAAGCCAACCTGCGCAGTGATCCGCAGGTCACGGCAGTGCTGATCAGCGCGGCCAACAGCGCCGCGAAACCAGGTGCGTCGCCGGTATTGACGCTGCAGCAGGCACTGTACGCCTTGGGTGTCACACAGAGCAGAAACCTGTTGCTGGCCCTGGCCTCCAAACCAGGCGCCTACCTGACCGACCCACTGTTGCTGGAGCGGGCCGAGGTCTGCTGGAACCGCTCGGCCCACACCGCGGAATTCGCCCGCAGCATTGCGCGTCAGCAGCAGCTGGATGAGTGGTTTTGCCACTGCGCAGGTTTGTTGCACTGCCTGGGTGACCTGGCGTTGCTGCGGGTGTTGCAGGAATGGCAACTGGCGGGCGGCGAGCTCGACGAAGTCCGGATCACCCAAGTGCTACGTACTTTCAGCGCGCCTTATGGATCGGAACTGCGCCGACGCTGGCGGTTGCCGCTTGAACTGCGAGAGTTGATTGCCGCAGCCTATCAATTGGGCGGAGGGGTCTACTCGAGGGAAAAGTTGATTGTGAATGTTGCGGCGCAAATGGCGTCGCTGGGGGCAGATGAAGATGTCACCCAAATCGCTCAAGGCAAACCCGCACGGTTACTCAAGATAGGGGTGTCGCAGTTGAACTGGTGGCGAGGGGCGCCGATGATTCGCTGATGTGCTGAACTACGCCGGGACATGAATAACGGCCTTTATCTGACCACGGGCCTTCGCGGCGATCGAGAGAGGTTGGGATCAACCACCCCAGCAATGCTCAAATATTGTCTGGGCAATCCAGGGCAGGTTACGTTGATATTCTGGAAATACCTCGAAGCGGCCCAGCATGCGGTCGGTGCAGATGAATACCTTTTGGCCTGAGCCTGCGATGGTGCAGATACCGCCAAAGCTGACATTACCTTCGCGCGATGTGGTAACCGGCAAGGTATAGAGGCTTTCACATGACTGGATTTCAGTAGTGTTTTGATTCCAAAGAGCGTTGTCTCTGAATTCTTTTGTGACAGACTCCCAGTCCTCCAAATCAACTTTAGTTAACCTGGAATAAGCAGGAGGAAAGCTTAGGCAGTTTTCGCTATCAGAATTAGCCGTAACCGATAGCGGGATAAGTGTGGCAATTATAAATAATTGTTTCATGTGTAACCCCTTGAGTGGTTATTCTCCGTAGCTTCATGGAAAAGTAAACCATGACCTGGCATATGGCTCAAGGAAACGAATATGTCTTTTTAATAGAGAGCAATGAAGTTGGCTAGCACAACATCCACCCAATGGGCTTTGATCTAGGTAGATAATTCTGCAAGTTGATACCACATGCTTGAATTCCCTAATGGGCCAGACGCGATCAATCCAGCACGGTTGCATAAAATAGGCGTGTCGCAATTGAACGAATGGCGGGGGACACAAATGGTTCGCTGACCTAGGCGGGCACGATCTGATTCTTGCCCTGGCGCTTGGCCTGGTACATGGCGGCGTCGGAGCGCGAGAAGAGTGAGTCGAGCATTTCGTCCTGGGGCTGGATGCTGGTCAGGCCTTGGCTCACGGTGACGCCGTAGCTCTTGCCGTTGTGGTTGAAGCTCATCCGTTGGATCTCGCGTTGCAGGCGCTCGGCGATCTGCATGGCCATGTCTGGGGCGCAGCCTGGGAACACCGCGGCAAACTCTTCGCCGCCGATGCGCCCGAACAGGTCACCACGGCGCAACACCGCGCGGCCGGTTTCGGCAATGCGTTGCAGCACGTGGTCGCCCTCCTGGTGACCGTAGGTATCGTTGATCATCTTGAAGTCATCGATATCCAGCAGCAGGAAGGCCATCGGTGTGTCATTGAGGCGGGATTGTTCGAATTCGCGGTGGGCGCACTCGAAGAAGTGTCGGCGGTTGCTGCTCTGGGTCAGCACGTCAGTGGTGGCGAGGCGCTGTAGCTCGCCTTCCAGGTGCTTCTTTTCGGTGATGTCCTCGGCGATGCCCACCACGATGACGCGCTGACCGGGATCCGCCTGGTGGCTGACGAAGCATTTGTCGCTGAGCCAGCGGATCTGACCGTCGGCACTGATGATGCGGTACTCGCGATCTTCGACGGCGCCCTTGTCGAGGACCTCGGCGAGGCTGCGGTCGGCATAGTCGAGGTCGTCAGGGTAGATGCTGTCGCGCCATTCGTTGTAGTCGGCCAGCAACAACCCCACCGAGCGACCGAAGATCCGCTCGTAGGCAGGGCTGACGTAGATCATCTGCTGAGTTTCCCAATCGAACGCCCAGAGTACCGCATTGACGCTGACCAACAGCGAGCTGAATAGCTGTTCGCGCTCTTTCAACCGCGCGACTTCACCTTGGGCATGCATCAAGGCGAGTAAGGTTTCGGCAGCTTCGGGTAAGGGCTTGACGGGTGTAGAAGGTAATTTTTTATTGACCATCATCACGGCATCTCAGAGGCGTTGGGATTACTGCGAACGGATGCGCGAAAAAGGCGCGGCCCAGGCATGACCCCAGGCGGTAGCGCTATGAGTCTGAGAGCGGAAAACTGTGATGAAGTTCCGACGGTACGCCCCGGGGCCGGGGCGTACCGATAAACGGCTCAGGCTACCGCAGGCCTCAACGAATAGGTCTTGAGCTGGGTCGCAAAGTCGCGCAACGAGTGGATACCACTGGCTTCCGCTTCTTGGATCCAATCCTTGATGGCGGCCAGCATATCATGCCCGTTGGAACTGGTGCGCGCCCAGATCTGTTGCAGGGCCAGGCGCTTTTCGTAGATGACTTTCAAGGGGTGGCTGTGTTCGAGCATCGTCTGGATATGCAGATGATGGCCCTCGTCCAGCAGGCTGGTTTCACGGGACAGCAGGCGCTTGGCACGGCGAAATTGGTGGCGTACCGATTCGTCGACCTTGCTCAGTTCCTGTTGCACGAGGGGGGCGATGACCAGCTTGCGGTACTGCGCCATGATCTGGAAGCGGTTGTTCAGGATCGCCATGGCGGTGTCCATGTCGAGCTGGCCCTTGCCTTCCACGCGGTGGGCGATCGGGGCCACACGCTGCACCTTGGCCAGGCGCAGCCAGGTGAACAGCTTGATCCAGGCCCAACCCATGTCGAATTCCCATTTCTTGACCGACAGCTTGGCCGAGTTGGGGTAGGTGTGGTGGTTGTTGTGCAGCTCTTCGCCGCCGACGATGATGCCCCAGGGCACCAGGTTGGTGGCCGCGTCGCGGCATTCGAAGTTGCGGTAGCCCACGGCATGACCCAGGCCGTTGATGACGCCGGCGGCCCAGAACGGAATCCACATCATCTGCACGGCCCAGACCGTCAGGCCCAGGGCGCCGAACAGCAGCAGATCGATGACCAGCATCAGCACCACGCCGCTCAGGCGAAAGCGTGAGTACAGGTTGCGCTCGATCCAGTCTTCGGGACAGTTCTTGCCATAGATGCGCAAGGTGTCGGGGTTTTCAGCCTCTTTGCGGTAGAGCTCGGCGCCGGTGCGCATGACGGTGCCCAGGCCCTTGATGACGGGGCTGTGCGGGTCGTCGACGGTTTCGCATTTGGCGTGGTGCTTGCGGTGGATGGCGGTCCACTCGCGGGTGTTCTGGGCAGTGGTGAGCCAGAGCCAGAAACGGAAGAAGTGCTTGAGCCCGGCGTTGAGTTCCAGGGAGCGGTGGGCAGAATAGCGGTGCAGATAGACAGTGACACCGACAATGGTGACATGGGTCAGCAACAACGTGACTGCCACCACTTGCCAGGCGGACAGATCGAGAAAACCGTTGTACCACATAGGCGGGAGGGCCCTCGGTTGGGTGGGTAATGCGTGCAGCGCATTATCGACAAGCTATCAGAGAAAGCCAGTCGCTCTTTTGAAGAAGAGTCGCTGAATGTTTCTATTCTATAATTGATACACATTTTATGTGGGCCGATTGACCCTATGTCCGTTTTATCTCGGGTTACAACGCGCGCCGTTGTGATTTACCTGATTGTCTGCGTGTTGTGGCTTCTATTGTGCGATCGATTGTCCAACGGCCTTTTCGGTGCCTCGCTGGCTGGATGGGAGCTTCATCTGGCCACTTGCGCTGTGTGGCTGCTGGGCAGTGCCTTTGCCTTCGCCTGGCAGCGTGCGCGCCAGGCCAATCGCGAAAGCCGACGCCTGGCGGCAGCGGTCTTCGACTGCACCGCCGATGGTGTGCTGGTGACCGATACCGCAGGGTGCATCCAGCAGGTCAATCGGGCCTTCATGGCGATCACCGGGTACGAGGAGCACGAAGTGCTGGGGCAGAACCCGAGCAGGTTCAAGTCCGGGCAGCACCCGCCGGCCTTCTATGAACAGATGTTCGGCACGCTGGCCGAGCATGGTCAGTGGAGCGGCGAGATCTGGAACCGTCGCAAGAGTGGTGACATCTATCCACAGTGGCAGACCATCCGCGCCGTCCGCGATGATCGGGGAATGCTGAGCCATTACGTGGCGGTGTTCTCCGACATCAGCGCGATCAGGCATTCACAGCGCGAGCTGGCCCATCTGGCGCAGCACGACCCATTGACCGGGCTGCCCAACCGCCTGCTGTTCAGCCGCCGTGCCGAGCACGCGTTGAACACGGCCAGGCTTGCACACCGCAGCTGCGCCTTGCTGTTGATCGACCTCGATCACTTCCAGAACGTCAACGACAGCTTCGGTCATGGCGTGGGTGACCGGTTGTTGATGGCGGTGGTCGAGCGGCTGCAGTCGGGACTGGGCGAAGAAGTAACCCTGGCCCGCCTGGGAGGGGATGAGTTCGCCGTGCTGGTGGAAGGCGAGTTGCGCAGCGGTCAGGCGACGGCGCTGGGGCAGGCACTGCTTGAAGGCATGCGAGCACCTTTCGTCATCGATGGCCACACCTTGTTCATCAGCGCCAGCATGGGCATCAGCGAGTTTCCCGACGATGCCCAAGGCGCCGAACAACTGTTGCGCAATGCCGATTCGGCGCTGTTCCAGGCCAAGGCGCGGGGTCGTTCGAGCTATGCCTTGTACACCGAAGAGCTGACCGCGCGCGCCCAGCAGCACATCGAAGTGACCGCTGAACTGCGGCAGGCTTTGGCGGATGGTCAGCTGTGCGTGCATTACCAGCCGGTGCATGCACTGCGCGACACCGCCATGGTCGGGGTTGAAGCGCTGGTGCGCTGGCAGCATCCGGAGCGCGGGCTGGTGCCGCCGGGACAGTTCATACCGATCGCCGAGCGCAGCGGTCTGATCGCCGAGATCGACACCTGGGTGCTGGCCACCGCCTGTCGGCAGATGCGCCAGTGGCAGGTCGAGGGCAAGGCACTGGATTTCGTGGCGGTGAACATCTCCAGCCGTCTGTTCAGCCACCATG
Source organism: Pseudomonas sp. UBA6276 (assembly GCF_002438365.1). NCBI lineage: Bacteria > Pseudomonadati > Pseudomonadota > Gammaproteobacteria > Pseudomonadales > Pseudomonadaceae > Pseudomonas > Pseudomonas sp. UBA6276. Next base: position 4,086 of record NZ_DJUS01000166.1, on the reverse strand, counting down.
ATCTCTGCCGGCAGGTCGAGAAGGTCCTGGCCGAGACGCAACTGGCGCCTGCGCACCTGGAGCTGGAAGTCACCGAAAGTGCGGTGATGGATGATCCGGACCGCGCCCTCGAGCAGCTGCATCACCTGCGCGACCTGGGTCTGCAGTTGGCGATCGACGATTTCGGCACCGGTTATTCATCCTTGCTCAGGCTCAAGCGCCTGCCGGTGCACAAGCTCAAGATCGACCAGGGTTTCGTTGCCGGCCTGCCGGGTGACGAGGACGATGTGGCGATCACCACGGCGATCATCGCCTTGGCCCGCAGCATGGGCATGCAGGTGCATGCCGAGGGCATCGAGCAGGTTAGCCAGGCACGGTTCCTCCTGGAACATGGGTGCGGCCTTGGCCAGGGCTACTGGTTCGGTCGCCCGGTGGAGGCCAGCGCATTGCCATGGCAATGCAGTGAATAGCCAAAAATCACGTTTGGTTATATAAAAATTCTTAAACAGTATTTTTAAGAATAATAGGACCTCTCTAATATCGCGCTCACGCCACCTTGGCACCCCCTTACCCAGGAGCATGATCATGAGCGCATCGCTACGCAGCGTAGAAGGACAGGACGAAGCCACCATTCTGCGGGAAATTCAGAGCGCGCTGCGCGACCTGCGTTTCGGTGCGGTGGAGATCACCGTTCACAACGCTCAGGTCGTGCAGATCGAGCGCAAGGAAAAATTCCGTTTGCAGAACCCGGGCAACAAGCCCAGCTGAATACGCGCCCTGCGTATCAGTCATAAGAAAAACACCCGCCATTCCAGGAGCTTCGTCCATGTCTATCCGCCGTTATGCCTTGGCAGCCCTCGCCAGCGCCGTATTTGCCGGTTCCGCAGTCGCCAAGGACTACGAGCTGCTCAACGTGTCCTACGATCCGACCCGTGAGCTGTATCAGGAATACAACGCTGAGTTCGTCAACTTCTGGAAGAAAGAACACGCCGGTGACAACGTGTCGATCAAGCAGTCCCATGGCGGTTCGGGCAAGCAGGGCCGTGCGGTGATCGATGGTCTGCCCGCTGATGTGGTAACCCTGGCGCTGGCGGGCGACATCGACGAAATCAGCAAGCTGGGTAAATCGCTTCCGGAGAACTGGCAGACCCGCCTGCCGGATGCGAGCACGCCGTACACCTCGACCATCGTGTTCCTGGTGCGCAAGGGCAACCCCAAGGGCATCAAGGACTGGGGTGATTTGATCAAGAACGATGTCTCGGTGATCACCCCCAATCCGAAAACCTCTGGCGGTGCCCGCTGGAATTTCTTGGCCGCCTGGGCCTATGGCCTGAAGGCCGGTGGTGGCGATGAGGCCAAGGCCAAGGAATACGTGCAGACGCTGTTCAAGCATGTACCGATCCTCGACACCGGTGCGCGCGGTTCGACCATTACCTTCGTCAACAACGGCCAGGGCGATGTGCTGCTGGCCTGGGAAAACGAAGCGTTCCTGGCACTGAAGGAAGATGGCGGCGCGGACAAGTTCGACATCGTCGTGCCTTCGCTGTCCATCCTCGCCGAGCCGCCAGTGGCGGTGGTCGACAAGAACGCGAAGAAGAAAGGCAACGAGGAAATCGCCGAGGCTTACCTCAAGCACCTGTACAGCCCGGCTGGCCAGGAAATCGCGGCGAAGAACTTCTATCGTCCGCGCGACAAGGACGTGGCGGCCAAGTACGAGAAGCAATTTCCGGCGTTGAATCTGGTCACTATCGATAAGGATTTTGGCGGGTGGAAAACGGCGCAGCCCAAATTCTTCAATGACGGTGGGGTGTTCGACCAGATTTATCAGGCTCAATAAGTTATAGACATGTGTTGAGGCGGCTGGCCTCTTCGCGGGCAGAGCCCCGCTCCCACAGTTTCATATGAACCCTGTGGGAGCGGGCTCTGCCCGCGAAGAGGCCATGATGCGTAAACCTGTACCAACCAAGGACTTCTATGTCGCGTCGTATCTCCCCCGTCATACCCGGCTTCGGGCTGACGCTGGGCTACACCGTCGTGTACCTCAGCCTGATTGTGCTGATCCCCCTGGCCGCCATGTTCGTGCATGCCGCGCAGCTGACCTGGGAACAGTTCTGGACCATCGTCACGGCACCCCGCGTTCTTGCTGCGTTGAAACTCAGTTTCGGCACGGCGTTGTGCGCGGCCATCATCAACGGTGTGATCGGCACGCTGCTGGCCTGGGTGCTGGTGCGCTACACCTTCCCCGGACGCAAGATCATCGATGCGATGATCGACCTGCCGTTCGCCCTGCCCACGGCCGTGGCAGGCATTGCCCTGACAGCGTTGTACGCGCCCAATGGTCTGGTCGGGCAGTTCGCTGCCGATCTGGGCTTCAAGATCGCCTACACACCGCTGGGGATCACCCTCGCATTGACCTTCGTCACCTTGCCGTTCGTGGTGCGCACGGTGCAACCGGTGCTGGCCGACATTCCGCGTGAGGTCGAGGAAGCTGCGGCCTGCCTGGGTGCCAAGCCCCTGCAGGTATTCCGCTTCATCCTGGCACCGGCGCTGTTGCCCGCCTGGCTCACCGGCTTCGCCCTGGCCTTCGCCCGAGGCGTGGGTGAGTACGGCTCGGTCATTTTCATTGCCGGCAACATGCCGATGAAGACCGAGATCCTGCCGCTGCTGATCATGGTCAAGCTGGACCAATACGACTACACCGGCGCCACGGCCATCGGCGTGATGATGCTGGTGGTTTCCTTCATTCTGCTGCTGCTGATCAATCTGTTGCAGCGGCGCATCGAAACCCCTTGAAGGAGGCTCCGCACATGTCTGCATCTTCCATTGCTGCCTCCACCAATGCGGCCCGACGTGGCAGCGCCACTTCGCGGCGGGTGTTGATCGCCCTGGGTTGGCTGATCTTCGCCGTGTTTCTGTTGTTGCCGTTGCTCATCGTCGTATCCCAGGGCCTGAAGCAAGGCTTGGGGACATTCTTTGCCGCCATCTTCGAGCCCGATGCATTGTCGGCGCTCAAGCTGACCGTGTTCGCCGTGCTCATCTCGGTGCCGCTGAACCTGGTCTTCGGCGTCAGCGCGGCGTGGTGCGTGAGCAAGTATTCGTTTCGTGGCAAGAGCATTCTGGTCACCCTGATCGATCTGCCGTTTTCGGTATCGCCGGTCATCGCCGGTCTGGTCTACGTGCTGATGTTCGGCGCCCAGGGCCTGTTGGGGCCGTGGCTGCAGGACCATGACATCCAGATCGTGTTCGCCTTGCCCGGCATCGTGCTGGCGACGATCTTCGTCACTGTACCGTTCGTGGCCCGTGAGCTGATCCCGCTGATGCAGGAGCAGGGCACGCAGGAAGAGGAGGCGGCGCGCCTGCTGGGCGCGAACGGTTGGCAGATGTTCTGGCACGTCACTGTGCCGAACATCAAGTGGGGGCTGATCTACGGCGTGGTGCTGTGTACCGCGCGGGCGATGGGTGAATTCGGTGCCGTGTCGGTGGTGTCCGGCCACATTCGTGGCGTGACCAACACCCTGCCGTTGCACGTGGAGATCCTCTACAACGAATACAACCACGTCGCCGCCTTTGCCGTTGCGAGCCTGTTGCTGATCCTGGCGCTCTTCATCCTGCTGCTCAAGCAGTGGAGCGAGTCCCGTATTGACCGCCTGCGCAACAGCGCCGCGGAGGAATGATTAATGTCGATCGAAGTTCGTAACGTCAGCAAGCGCTTCAATGCCTTCCAGGCCCTGGACTCCATCAATCTGGACATCCAGAGTGGCGAGCTGGTGGCTTTGCTGGGCCCGTCCGGGTGCGGCAAGACCACCCTGCTGCGCATCATCGCCGGGCTGGAAACCCCCGATCAGGGCAACATCGTGTTCCATGGCGAGGACGTGTCCGGCCATGATGTGCGGGATCGCAACGTCGGCTTCGTGTTCCAGCACTACGCGTTGTTCCGGCACATGACGGTGTTCGACAACGTGGCCTTCGGCTTGCGCATGAAGCCCAAGCGCGAGCGGCCGACCGAAACGGTGATTGCGCAGAAGGTGCATGAGCTGTTGAACATGGTGCAGCTGGACTGGTTGCACGATCGCTATCCCGAGCAGTTGTCCGGTGGCCAGCGCCAGC
>NZ_DJUS01000071.1:0-16928 GCF_002438365.1 Pseudomonas sp. UBA6276 | reverse complement strand
CTTGGTGCCCAGCGAGCCATGCCCGCCGGCAACCACCACCACATACTGACGACCGTCCTTGCCGGTGTAGGTCATCGGGGTGGTCTGCGCGCCCGCTGGCAGGCGGCCTTCCCACAATTGCTTGCCGTTACGGATGTCGTAGGCACGCAGGTACTGGTCAAGCGTACCGCTCAGGAACGACAGGCCGCTGGCGGTGGTGAACGTACCACCCAGGCTTGGCACGCCCATGGTCAACGGGATCGGCACAGGCGAGCTGTCGCGCACGGTACCGTTCTTGTGTTTCCAGATGGTCTGGTGCGTGGTCAGGTCGACCGCCGCAACGTAGCCCCAGGCCGGAGCCTGGCACGGCAGGCCCATCGGCGACAGCAGCGCTTCCAGGATCACGCCATAAGGTGCGCCCTTGTTCGGCTGCACGCCTTCGGTTTCGCTCTTGCGACCAGGGCCGCCGGCCACTTCTGCAGCAGGCACCAGCTTGGAGCGGAAAGCCATGTAGCTTGGGTTGACGAAGGCCACCTGGCGTACTGGGTCGACCGACAGGCCACCCCAGTCGAACACACCGAAGTTGCCTGGGTAAACCAGAGTGCCCTGCAGCGAAGGCGGCGTGAACGGACCTTCATAGCGCAGCGACTTGAAGTCGATCCGGCACAGCATCTGGTCGAACGGCGTCACGCCCCACATGTCGCGCTCTTGCATCACTGGCGGCATGAAGTTGAGGTCGGACTTGGGTTGGGTCGGCGAGGTGCGGTCGCCTTCCACTGCGCCCTGTGGCACCGGGACTTCGTGGATCGGCACGATCGGCTCGCCGGTCAGGCGGTTCAGCACGTAGATGCTGCCCTGCTTGGTCGAGGCCAGCACGGCAGGCTTCACGCCATCGGCGGTCTTGAGGTCCATCAAGGTCGGCTGGCCGCCGACGTCCATGTCCCACAGGTCGTGGTGGGTGAACTGGTAGGTCCACTTCACATGGCCAGTGTCGATGTCCAAAGCGGTCAGGCCAGCGCTGTATTTTTCCGACTCGGGGGTACGGTTGCCGCCCCACTGGTCAGGCATCTGGTTGCCCATGGGCAGGTACAGCATGCCGTTTTTTTCGTCGACGCTGAACATGGACCACATGTTCGGCGAGTTGCGGGTATAGGTCTGGCCAGGGGCAATCGGCGTGGTGTCGTCGGGGTTGCCGCTGTCCCAGTTCCATACCAGGTGACCGTCGTGCACGTCGTAGGCGCGGATCACGCCCGAAGGCTCGTCCACCGACACGTTGTCGGTCACGTGACCGCCGATCACGACCAGGTTCTTGGTCACGGCCGGTGGCGAAGTGGAGTAGTAACCGCCGGCGGCGAACTCGCCGATGTTGGCGCGCAGATCGACCTGGCCTTTGTCACCGAAGTCTTCGCACATCTTGCCGGTATCGGCGTTCAGGGCGATCAGACGGGTGTCGGCGGTCGGCACGAAAATGCGTTTCGGGCAGGCAGTCGGCGCAGCGGCAGGTGCGCTGGCGTCGGTGACCGGGCTGGCGGCAGCGTAGGCTGCGTCATCGTGATACGACACGCCACGGCAGGTCATGTGCGCCCAGCCCTTGAAGTTCGGCGCGTTCTGCGTGCTGATCTTCGGGTCGAAACGCCAGATTTCCTTGCCGGTGTCCGGGTCCAGGGCGATGACCTGGCTGTGCGGCGTGCACACGTACAGCATGCCGTTGACCTTGAGCGGAGTGTTCTCCGCAGTGGTCTCGCCCGGATCGTTAGGGCCAGGGATGTCGCCGGTGCGGTAGGTCCAGGCCGGGGTCAGCTTGCTGACGTTGTCCGGGGTGATCTGTGCCAGGGGCGAGTAACGGTCACCGTGGGCACTGCGGCCATAGGAGTTCCAGTCGCCGTCCGGCATGGCCGGCGCGGTGTTCGGCATGTTGGCGGTTTCACGGTCCAGCTCGCCCTTGATTTCACCAGGGTTGGTGAACTGGCTGGCCAGTGCGCAGAGACCGGCCAGGACCACGGCGATGCTCAACGCAGCCGTAGCCTTGGGTGCAGGCTGGCGCAGCAGTGGCTTGCGGAACCAGGGCAGCAGCAGGACCACGCCCAAGGCAAACCACAGGGCCAGGCGTGGCACCAGTTGCCACCAGTCCAGACCTACTTCGTACAGCGACCAGATAGTGCTGGCGAACAGTACCGCTGCATACAGACCGATCGCCGAGCGACGGCCTTGAAGCAGTAACACGCCGGTGAAGCCTACGCCGATACCGGCGATCAGGTAGTACAGCGAGCCACCCAGAGTGGCGAGTTTGATACCGCCGGCCAGCAAGGCCAGGCCCATCAGCAGCATTACGATACCCAAGATATTGGGCAGTAGACGCGACCGACGCGGTGCACCGTCAGTGCTCATAGTGAAGAATCTCCATTGTGTTCGTGTGGTTTTTTAATATTCAAATGTCAAGTTTTGATTGTTTACAGATATTGCGAGTCACGTTTAGTTTCAGAATGACGCCTGAATCTTCAGTCCGCCGATCAGTGCATCGTCGATGTGACTGACACCGCCCGGATGACGGATGTATTGCAGGTTCGGTCGCAGTACCAGCCAGTTGGTCATGTGAACCCCGTAATAGAGCTCGGCGCTGTACTCGGTGTCCTGGATCGGCAGGTAGGCGGCATTGTTGTAGTCGCTGACTGCAAGGGTACGGTTATGCCACTCGGCGTTCTTGCGATAGGCCGGATTGACATGAACGCGGGCCACGGCAAAACCGATGTCATCGCGAGCGCGCGCATCGAACAGGCCTTTGTAGACGATGCCGCCTTGCACGTAGTTGTCGATGGCGTTGGTTTTCTTGTCGTGCAGGGTGGCATTGGCGAACACGCTCAGGCCGCGCGAGTTGTCGCTGGCGACGCTGGTCAACTGCTGCTGGGCGCCCAGCCAGAAACCGTGGCGGCTGGATGCGCTGCGGTAGTCCTGGCCGGTGATCGCGGCAGGCTGACCGCTGCGGTCCTTGTAGACATCGTCCGCGTCCGCCGTGCTGTAGTAGTAGCCAGCGCGGTACTCGCCCGGCAGCCCGGCGAGGGTCGGCTTCCAGATCAGCTCGACCGGCAGCATGGCGCCTTCGGTACCGCTGCCGCTGAGTTTGAAGCCGTTGTCATTTTCCAGGTTCGAAGGGTTTTGCTCGAAGATGCCGACCTGGGCGTACAGCTCGGGCGTGATGTTGTATTTGACGCGCAACGCCCACTGGCTCACCGGCCAGTTGTACCAGACACTGCCCACCCAGTTACCCACTTGCGAGCCACAGAACGCCAGGTTCTGGAAGTCGCACGGGAAGCTGTTGAACTCTTCGCCTTCACCGAAGCGACCGGCCTTGATGTCCAGGCGCTGGTCGAAGAACTTCTGCTGGTACCACAGTTGGGTAATGCGCGTGATGTTGCCACGCCCCCAGACTTCCTGAGCCGAAGTGAAACCGCCGACACGCGGATCGTTGATCCGGTCATTGCTGATGTTGTCGCCGTTGCGATCGGTCAACGTGAGCTGAAACTCGGCGTCGTTCCAACCGAGGATCTTCGCCAGGTCCATGTGCACGCCCAGTGCGAACTGGTCGCTGTAGCGTGTGGCGTGGTCATGGTCATAGCCGCCGTGCAGGTTGCTGCCGACTTCGCCGGTGTAGTCGAGCTTGAAGTCGTAACCTTTGGCGGACAGGTCGCCGCGGGTGCCGTTCCAATCGCCGAACATGAAAGGTGACTGGGCATCGAACGCGGGCGTGGCCAAGGCGTCCGGGGCGGCGCTCAGGGTACTCATGGCCATTAAAGCGGTGAACGGCAAAAACGCCCGAGGGCGTGAAAGGGCAGTTGAAGGCATTGGAAAAGAGTTCTTCTGGTAAGTCCGAAGCTGTTCGAGAAGCGCTTCGTTATTTTTCGAAAGTTAAACGTTTCAGTTTGTTGCGGCGGGAGGATATAGATCGAGCACGCGGTTTTAAAGCCGGGTTTGGAAGAGGGTTAGTTGCCGAAACTGCAACAGTGTGACGCTCTGCCGCAGGGCCTGGGCCAGGCGGCGTTGGAATCGATCCGCTGCAGTCGGCCGGAAATGGGCACGACGGCAGCGGCGTGTAAAGCGGTCAAAAGGTTGTACGCAGTCCCACTTGCACACTGCGGCCCTGGGCCGGCGCGATATCGCGCAGGATCGAACTGGCGTAGCGCACGGTCTGGTCAGTGAGATTCTCGCCCTTGACGAACGCCAGCCACTGGCTGCCCCCGATGTCGAAGCGATAACCAGCGCTGGCACCCAAGGTGGTGTATCCGCGTGTGGTACTTTCGTTATCCGGCACCTTGTGCTGCGCGCTGGCGTGTTCGACGTCCAGCCGCGCCTGCCAGCGATCCTTTTCCCATAGCAGCCCGCTGTTCAAGCGAAGCGGGGCGATACGTGGCAAGTCTTCGCCGGTGTCCAGGTTCTTCGCACGGGTGTAATCGCCCGACAGCTCCAACGCCCAGTTGCCGTAGGCATTTTGTGCCAAGGTCCAGCGATCCTGTGCCTCGATGCCGCTGAAACGTGCACGCACGCCGGAATAGGTGTACTCGGGGATGCCGTCGACGTCTTCTTCACCTTCATCGTCAAGCGTGCGGCCGGTGCCCAGCAGTCCGATGTAGTTGGAGAAATGGCTATAAAACACGCCCACGCTGCCTTTGTGGGTACCGTTGTCGAAACGCAGCGCCAGATCGCTCGACACTGCCTTCTCCTTGCTCAGCCCAGCATCACCTACCTCGTAGGTGCCAGTGGCCACATGCGCGCCGTTGGCATACAGCTCATAGAAGGTCGGAGCCCGTTCGGTGTAGCCCAAGGTCGCGGCCAGCGACCAGACGGGCGTCAAGGTGTACACCGCGCCTGTCGAAAGGCTCCCGGCAGTGAAGCTGCTGGCATTGTCCGCTGTCAGGAAGCGCTCGTTCCCGGCAGCGTCCGGGTCGACCCGGGTATGCTCCAGACGACCGCCCAGGCTCAGTTTCAAACGCTCGGTGGCCTGCCAGTCTTCCAGCACGAACAGCGCCAGGGCGTCAGTGTCGGTCTTGGGCACGAACGCTTCTTCGCCCAGCGCCTGGAACTGGCTGCGGTTGACCTGAGCGCCGATCACCCCTTCCAGTGGACCGATTGGCCGGTGGCGGGCTTCGATCCTGGCTTCGTAACCCTCGTTCTTGAACGTGGTACCGACTTCACCGCCTTCGATCTCGCGGTGTTCGTAGTCGGTATAGCCGGCATTCAGTTTCACCGAGCTGATCGGTCCTTCCAGGTCGCGGATTTCCGAAGCGAATGCATAGTGATCCTGCTGCATGCGGATGCGCACGTCGTCTTCCGCCGGCGAGCCGTAATTGGAGTCGTAATTGCTGTAGGAAAGCCCGGCATAACCGTGGTCCCAGGTGTAGGAACCGCCCACTGCTCCGCCGTCCTGACGTCCATCACTGTTGTCGAGCCGGTGCTTGCCACCGTTCTCGTCGGTGTCTTCGCTGGCGCGTTGACGGCTGCTATGGGCGTAGCCAGGAATGCGCAGGTCGTTGAATTCACGTGCGCTGGCGTCCAGATGCAGAGCGAAGGTACCGTTGCCGGCCTCCAGCTTGCCAGCGCTGCTACGGGTTATGTCGGCTCCGCCGTAGCGCAGTTCACCGGCACCTTGGATGCCTTCGATCGCCTCGGTTGGAATGCGGTTATCGAAGCTGTTGACGACTCCGCCAATGGCATTGCCGCCATACAGCAGAGCGGCCGGGCCACGAACGATCTCGATGCGGTCGGTATTGACGGGGTCCAGGGGGACCGCATGGTCATACGACAGCGACGAGGCATCGAGCGCGCCGACCCCGTTGCGCAGAATGCGAATGCGGTCGCCATCCAGCCCGCGAATGATTGGACGGCTCGCACCGGGGCCGAAGTAGGAAGACGACACGCCTGGCTGGTTGTTCAGTGTTTCGCCCAGGCTGCCTTTCTGTGCCAGCGTCAGGCGATCGCCTTTCAGCGCGGTGGTGGGCGAAGCCAATTGCGCGTTGCCCAACGGATTGGCGGTGATGACTTGGGGTTGCAGATCCAGGGCATAGGCCGGTGAGGCGATGAGCAATGCGGCGGCCAGGGGCGTCAGCCCTTTGAAAGAGGGGCGGGTGGTGACGGCAAACATCTTCGAGTCCTTGAGGTGTTACAAAATGTTAGCGTTATAACATAACATTAATAATTGCATCCGCCAGCCTTTTTCCAGCAAAGGGGCGGGGCGCCCCTGCAATTAACGCTTCCCGACATCTTGCCCGTTGGTTAAGGTGCGCACCTTCTGCCCCGCCGTTCCTGGAGCCTGGCATGCATGAACCCACACACAACCCCCTGCACGGCGTGACGCTGGAGCAGATCCTCAATGCGCTGGTGGCGCATTACCAATGGGAAGGGTTGGCGCAGCGTGTCGACATCCGCTGCTTCAAGAGCGATCCGAGCATCAAGTCGAGCCTGACCTTCCTGCGCAAGACGCCTTGGGCGCGGGAAAAGGTCGAGCGGCTGTACGTGCAATTGCAGCGCGGCAAGCGTTGATCCGGGCCGAACGCCCTCTGGTCGCGCTCGCGGCGGCCGCCACCTGGTTCGCCCTGGCGTTGCAGTTGTACCTGGTGCTGTGGTCGCGCTGGCAGATCGAAGCGAGTCTGCTCGGGGGGCTGGTGCATTTCTTCAGCTTCTTCACCATCCTCACCAATACCGCCGTGGCCGGTGTATTGACTGCCCACGTGTCGAGGGGCGACTCGATGTGGCGTCGGCTCTGCCTGCGACCAGCGGTGAGCAGCGGGGTACTGGTCAGCATCGTGGTGGTGGGTGTCGCCTATAGCCTGTTGCTGCGCAACCTGTGGCAGCCCGAGGGCTGGCAATGGCTGGCCAACGAGTTGCTACACGATGTGCTGCCCGTGGCGTTCGTGGTGTATTGGGCGTGTTGCGTGCCAAAAGGCACGCTGCACCTGCGGCACGTGGCGGCCTGGGCGATCTACCCTGTGGTCTACTTCGCCTACATGTTGCTGCGTGGGCACAGCATCGGCGTGTATCCCTATCCGTTTCTGGACGTCTCGAAACTGGGCATGGGCCAGGTATGGCTGAACGCACTGGGAGTGCTGCAGGCCTTCATTGGCTGCTCCGCGCTGGTGCTGGTGATAGACCGCTGCTGGGGACGCGCTGGCGCGCGCTAGGCGCCCGCGCGAGTACCCCTGGCGACAGCCTCACTCGCTGTCGTCGCCCTCATGACGCCAGTAGCCGGCGGCCTTGATCTGCTCCTCGCTCAGCTTGTGGTCGTCCAGCAGCACGCGCCGCAACTTGCGTGACAGCCCAGCCTCGGTCGCGATCCAGCCATAGACCACGCCGTCGGGCAGGCGCAGGTCCTTGACGGTCTGCAGCAGGTCGCCCTGGTGCCGGTCGACCCAGATCACGTCGAAGGCCGCCGCGCTGTCGAACGACTGCTGCTCCTGAGCGTTCTCCACTTCGATGACCAAGAGCGCGCGGCGGTTGCCCGGCAGATCTTCCAGGCGTCGAGCCATGGCCGGGATGGCGGTTTCGTCGCCGATCAACAGGTAGGCATCGAACACATCCGGTACGTGCATCGAACTGCGGGGGCCGCCGATGTGCAGGAATTGCCCTGGCTCGGCCTGGGCTGCCCAGGTGGCCGCGGGACCGTCGCCATGCAGGACGAAGTCGATGTCCAGCTCGCCAGCCGCAAGGTCGATGCGTCGCGGGGTGTAGTCGCGCATCTCGGGCTTGGCGCCTTCGGGCGTGGGCGCCCCGAGTACCATGGTGTCGAGCGCCGCCTGCTGCTCCGGGGTGGTGGCGAACATCAGCTTGATGTGGTCATCGCAGCCTTCGCTGACGAAACCGGCCAGCTCCGGACCGCCAAGGGTGATGCGGCGCATGCGCGGGGTCAGTTGCGCCACGCGCAGCACCTGCAGGCGGCGACGTTTGATCTCGTGCATGACGCGCTGAATACCGAACGGATTTTCTGCCTTCATTGCGAGGGGCTCCTGGGCCGATAGGGGGCTATCGATATAGCTTATTACGCGGCCACACGCGAGTCGATGAATTCGCAGCCCCGTTCAACGCGCCGCCTGCAAGGGCGCATGGCACTGTGTATGAGCCCCCGGCTGCAGGTAGGGCGTCAGGATCGGCGCCATGCCCTTGAGCACCTGCACCGGCAGCGCCGAGGTGAAGCGAAAGCCCTCGGCGGCCTTGCCCGGTACGAAGGCGGTCAGGGTGCCGAAATGGTTTTCGCCGATGAAGAACACGAAGGTCGCGGTACGGTTGATCGCCTTGGAGCTGATCACCCGGCCTCCGGCGCCGAAGCTTGCGATGCGGTTGTCACCGGTGCCGGTCTTGCCACCCATCACCAGCGCAGTGCCGTCATCGGTCTTGAAACTGCCGGATACGCGCCGCGCAGTGCCGGCGTCCACCACCTGCGACAGGGCTTCGCGCATGGCCGCCGCGACCTCGGCAGGCAGGACCCGCTTGCCCCGGTCCGGGTCACTGATCACCCGTGTGTCATAGGGGGTGTCGGCGGCGAAATGCAGGGTGTCGATGCGCACGGTGGGCAGCTTGATGCCGTCGTTCTGAATGATGCCGATCAACTCGGCCAACGCTGCAGGACGGTCACCCGAACTGCCGATGGCGGTTGCCAGCGAGGGCACCAGATGATCGAACGGATAGCCCACGCGCTGCCAGCGCTGGTGAATATCGGTAAAGGCTTCGATCTCCAGCATGGTGCGGATACGGTTGTCGCGGGCGCGCTTGTGGCGGCTGTTGAACAGCCAGCCGTAGACTTCCTGACGCTCGAAGCGGCTGGCCGCACTTGCTTCGCCGAAAGTCGCCTCCGGGTGATTGAGCAGGTAGCCCAACAGCCACAGGTCCAATGGATGGACTTTGGCGATATAGCCTTGGTCCGGCAGGTTGTAGCGGCCAGGGCCATAACTGACGTACATCTCGTTCAGGCGCTTATCGGTGACGCTGTCGCTCTTGCTGTGCTCGCGCACGAAGCGATCGAAGGGTGCCTGCGTCGCGTTGGGGTAGAGGTAGCGGTGCACGGCGGCCAGGCGCTGCGGGGTCGGGCGCATGCCGTCGAGAAAGGTTTCCAGGCGTTGCTCGGTGGTCTTGCGCTGGTACTTCTTCCAGAACCGCTTGAGGAATTCGGTGCCTTCGCGGTCGGCGAAGCGTGCCAGGTATTCCTGCCGACGCGGATCGTCATCGTCCTTGAGCAACTGGCCGCTGTTGCCCGGGGCCGAGTAGGTGCTGTAGCGCACCAGGTCGCGCATCAGGCGAATGAAGGGCAGGTTGATGGACTCCTGCAGCGCTTCCTTGAGCGTGGGAATACGGCCGTTGTCCTCGCGGCGAAAGTTGCCGAAAGTATGAATCCCGCCGCCGGTGAAGAAGCTTTCGGCCGGGCTTGCCGAATACTTGCGCTCCAGGGCTGCGGCGAGCAGCGTCCGTGCGTCCATGCCCGGGTTCTGGATCAGGGTATCGAGCACCCAGCGCGACAGCCGATCGGCGTCCTCGATCTTCACCTGGCGCAGTTGCGCAGGCGTCTGCCCGGCATAGCGTTCATGCAGTTCGTGGATGATCTCCAGGTAGGTGGTCAGCACGCGCATTTTGGCGGTCGAGCCCAGCTCCAGCTTGCTGCCTTCGTTGATGTCGAATGGCTGGTCGGTGTTGTCGGTCTGTACCCGCACGCGCGAGCCGTCAGCCGTGCGCTCGAAGAGGGTGAAGCTGTAGCTCACTTCACGGGTGCTCGCCGGGGTCAGCAGGCGCTCGCCGATCAGGCCGATCTGCTGGGCGAAGGCCGGGTCGGCGAGTTGGCGCAGGTAGTCGCTGGCCTGTTTCTGCAGGTCGGCATTGAGGGTCGTGGTGGCTGAAAGATCCAGACGGTCGAGGTCGTACAGCGGCCGGTCGAGCATGGACGATAGGCGATTGCGTACCACGCTGATGCCCTTGTTCGACTCGTTGGGTTGCCAGGTCGGCTCCTGCACCCAGTCGCGGTAGATGACCTGGCTGGCAAGCGCGGCGGCTGCCAGGGTCGGATCGACGATGCCATTGGCGGCGAGCAGGCGAATGTGACTGTCGGTCAGCTCGGCGAGGTCGTCATGGCCCTTGTTGAGAAAGTACGACGGCCGACGCTGGGCGATCATCAGCGACAGCACCTGACGCAGGGCCAGGCCGCGCGCGGCCTCGCTGGCAGGGTCGGTGGTGGTGCTGGCAAGCGCGCGGTTGACCTGCTCGAAATCGGCGCCGTACCAGACCCGTAGGCCTTCGGCCATGCCATGTACCTCACCGTGGCCGGGCACCGCCGACAGCGGCACGCTGTTGAGGTAGTCGCGCACGATGCGCTGACGCGCTTCCAGCGTCTGCGGACCGCCTTGATAGGCCCGCACACTGGCCGAAATCATCTGACGGATCTTCTCCGGCCCCGAGCCGGTCAGGCCGTCGGGCGAATGGCGGTACTTTTCCAATTGCGTGGCGAGGGTACTGCCACCGGCCGACTGCCCAGGCAGCGCGAACATCCGCGCCACTTGCGACCAGGCCGCCTTGGCGAAGCGCGGCCAATCCACAGCCGGGTTGAGCAGCGGTTCGGGACTGTCGAGCAGGCCGCGGTTTTCGACGAACAGCAGGCTGTCGACCATCACCGGTGGTATCTGGGCGAATTCGGTGTAGAGCTGCTGCGGGTAGCGATACAGGTACAACGGATCGCCCCGGCAATCGGTGATCACCAGCCCGGCCTGGGATTTTTCCTGGTAGGGCACGAACAGGTCGTGCCCGGCGTAGCTCATCAAGGCTGGCGAGAACTGGGTCTGCCGTTCGATCACATAGTTGCGCTTGAGCAGGCGCGGCAGGAAGTCGCCCAGCGCGCTGTAGCCCAGACGCTTGTCGAACGGGCCGGCGCCCGGGTAGACGATGGCCTGGCTCGGTCCCGGTTGCACCTCATAGGTCAGCGAGTTCGCCCAGCGACTGAACTCGCGCGCCTGCAGCCGCGAGGTGCGCATCTCGGCATACATCGCGTACGCCAGCGCGGCGATCGTGATCACTACCAACAGCCAGAACAGACGCCGCCACAGGTGACGTTGACGTGGGCTATCTGGCAATGGCGACGGATCAGGATTGGTAGCGTTGGCTGCAGTCTTGTCAGGTTCGGTTTGCCACAGGACGCCCATAGATATTCACACCGGTCACGGAAAATTCATCGCACCTGGAGCAAGTCTAGACGCTAGAGCGGTCGCGTGAAAAAAATGTGAAAACCAATGTATCGAATCGTGTGAGAAGGTTTTGCGTGAACAAGCGGGCCCGGGCAGGCCCGCAGGGGTATTCAGCGCAGCATGTCCTTGACCAGCCGGTCCTGCTCCATCAGCTCCCGCTGCCGTGCGTCGATGCGCGAAGCGAGCTGGAAGTTGTCCGCAGCTCGGCGCTTGGCCAGGTCCAGTTGCTGGATGGCCTGGTCGAACTCGCCGACCAGTGCAAAAAACTCGGCGCGCGCCTGATGCAGGCCGATGATATTGCCATTCTGCCCGCGGGTTTCAGCCACCAGGTACCACACGTCCGGGTCGTCTGAACGGGTCTTGAGCAGGTTTTCCAGCGCTTTCTCTGCATCGGCCATGCGATTCTGCTTGAGCAGCACATCGACCCGCTTCTGGTTGATCGGGTAGTTGCCCGGGTACTGCGTCAGCAGCCGGTCGATGCGCTGTTGGGCGTCGGGAATGCGGTTGTTGGTAATGTCCAGGTCGACCTGCGCCAGGTTGACGGTGATGTCGTCCGGCTGCTTGGCCAACAGCAGCTTGAGATTTTCACGCGCCTCGTTCAGTTGCCCGGCCTTGATCTGGGCCAATGCCAGACCGTAGCGCGCAGGCAGCGCGTTGGGGTTGTCATCCAGTTGCGCGCGAAAACGCTTGGCTGCCAGCCCCGGCGTTTCCTCGTAGTACAGTTGTACTCGGGCGCGCATCAACTGATACCACAGGCTGTCTTCCTTGCCCCCTGGGGCGGCCTGCTCGGCGCGGTTGCGGGTGTCGGCGATACGCGATTCGCTGACCGGGTGGGTCAGGAGGAATTCCGGCGGCCGGGCATCGAAACGGTACTGGCGCATCAGCCGTTCAAACATGGTCGGCATGTTGCGCGGGTCGTACCCGGCCTTTTCCATGTTGATGATGCCGATGCGGTCGGCCTCCTGCTCGTTCTGCCGAGAGAAGCGCCGCTGCTCCTGAATCGCCGCCGCCTGGCTGCCGGCAATCGCCGCGATGCCGGCATCCCCGGCACCCGAGGCGGCAATCACGATACCGGCCAGCAACGCCGCCATCATCGGCAATTGCATGCGCTGCTGAGCCTCGACGCCTCGGGCGAAGTGGCGTTGCGACAAGTGCGCCAGTTCGTGGGCCAGCACGCCGATGTACTCGCCCTCGGTTTCGGCATTGAAGAACAGCCCGCCGTTGACCCCGACGATGCCCCCCGGCGCCGCAAAGGCGTTGAGCTCCTTGCTGTCGATCAAGATGAATTCCAGGCGCCGATCGTTCAGTTGGCTGGTCTCGGAGAGGCGATACACGCTGGTCTCGACGAAGTCCTTGAGCAACGGGTCATTGAGCTGCTTGACCTGGCCGCGCAACAGGCTCAGCCAGGCACGACCCAATTGATGCTCCTGCTGGGGCGAGACGATCGCCGAGCTGGCGTCGCCAAGCGAGGGCAGGTCGCTGGCGTGGCCGGGTAGCGCCAGCAGGCAGGCGAGGGTCAGCAGGGTAGGGCGCAGAAAGGGCATGCACTGAGCTCGGCAGATGAAAGGCCCTACTGTAGCCGCCCCATTCGGCGACCACCAGAGGCGGCAACCTTGGGTTATTCTGTCGCGCCGCAGTCTGCCGGGATTCACCGCAGCGCCACGGCACCCTTTGGCTGGAGAAGATATCGATGAACGATGTGCCCGAATGTGACGTCGAGCTGGACACCAGCGGTCTTAATTGCCCGTTGCCATTGCTCAAGGCCAAGCTGGAACTCAACCGCATGGCCAGTGGTACGGTACTGAAGGTGATCGCCACCGACGCCGGCTCGCAGCGCGACTTCCGTTCGTTTGCCACCTTGGCAGGTCATGCGCTGTTACACGAAAAGGCGCTGGACGGGGTCTACTCGTATTGGTTGCGCAAGGCCTGAGCCACCACCCTGGTAGCTGGGTCATTCAAGGGAATTTCAATGTTCAAAGTGCTACGCGACTGGATCCAGCGTTACTTTTCCGATGAGGAGGCCGTCATTCTGGCGGTGCTGCTGGTGCTGGCGTTCACCGCCGTTCTGACCTTGGGCGGGATGCTGGCACCCGTGCTGGCGGGGATGGTGCTGGCGTTCCTCATGCAAGGCCTGGTCAACATTCTGGAGCGCCTGCGGGTGCCCTCCGGCGTGGCCGTTGGAGCGGTATTCGCGCTGTTCATGGGCGCGCTGGCGCTGTTCATGCTGGTGCTCGTGCCGCTGCTCTGGCACCAGGTGATCACCCTGTTCAACGAGCTGCCCGGCATGCTCGGCAAATGGCAGTCGTTGTTGTTGCTACTGCCCGAGCGCTATCCGCACCTGGTCAGCGACGAGCAGGTATTGCAGGCCATCGAAGCGGCCCGCGGCGAGATCGGCAAATTCGGCCAGTGGGCACTGACTTTTTCCCTGTCCAGCCTGCCTCTGCTGGTCAACGTCATGATCTATTTCGTACTGGTGCCCATCCTGGTGTTCTTCTTCCTCAAGGACCGGGTGATGATCGGCCGCTGGGTCAGCGGCTACCTGCCGCGCGAGCGTGCGCTGCTGACTCGCGTGGCGCAGGAAATGAACCGGCAGATCGCCAACTACATCCGCGGCAAGGTCATCGAGATCTTCATCTGCGGCGTGGTGACCTACATCGCCTTCGTCGCACTTGGGCTGAACTACGCCGCTCTGCTGGCACTGCTGGTGGGGTTGTCGGTGGTGGTGCCCTACGTGGGGGCGGTGGTGGTGACGGTCCCGGTCACGCTGATCGCGCTGTTCCAGTGGGGCTGGGGTGACCAGTTCATCTACCTGATGGTGGTGTACGGCATCATCCAGACCCTGGATGGCAACGTGCTGGTGCCCTTGCTGTTCTCCGAGGCGGTGAATCTGCACCCGGTGGCGATCATCTGTGCGGTGCTGTTGTTCGGCGGGTTGTGGGGATTCTGGGGCATCTTCTTCGCCATTCCCCTGGCGACCCTGTTCAAGGCCGTGCTGGATGCCTGGCCAAGGCAGGAGCCTACCGTCGCGCCGATGCTCTGAGACCGCGGTGCGGGCTTCGCGGGCAGAGCCCGCTCCCACAGGTGATCCTGTCTGTAGGAGCGGTCAGCGGCCGCGAAAAGCCCAAGCCTTTCTCAACCCTTGCTCAATGCCTGTGCCGCTTCCAGCACACTCTGCACATGCCCCGGCACCTTCACCCCACGCCATTCCTGGCGCAGCACACCGTTCCGATCGATCAGGAAGGTGCTGCGGTCCACGCCCAGGTACTCCTTGCCATACAGCTTCTTCAGCTTGATCACATCGAACAGCTGGCACAGCGCCTCGTCCTTGTCGCTGATCAGCTCGAAGGTGAAGCCCTGCTTGGCCTTGAAGTTCTCGTGGGACTTGAGCCCGTCGCGCGACACACCGAACACCTCGGTGTCGGCGGCCTTGAACTGCTCGAGCAGGTCGCGGAAGTCCTGGCCCTGAGTGGTGCAGCCCGGCGTGCTGTCCTTGGGGTAGAAATAGACCACCACCTGGCGGCCCTTGAGCTCGCTCAGGCTAACGGTCTGGCCGCCAGTGGCCTGGGCTTGGAAATCGGCAACAGGTTCATTGAGAGCGACAGCCATCGGTCAATCCTTACATGGGGTTCTGTGGACGCCAGGGTTCGATCAGCGCATCCAGGTTCAGCGCATCGGCGAAGTCCAGGAACTGGTCGCGCAACCAGCTGATCTGCACACCGGCAGGCAGCGTCACGGTGAACGTGGCATTGAGCATGGTGCCACCGGTCTGCGGCGCTTGGTAGGTGTCGCAGGTCAGGTTCTCGAGCTCGACGTTGTGGTCGATGAAGAACTGGCACAGCTCGTTGATGATGTCGGAACGATACGCCGAACTGACATAGGCCACGTAAGGCAGCGCCTGCGGGCGGCTGTCCAGAGTGGCGCTGCGCACCAGGCTGACGGTGAAGTCGTGCTTCTTAGCCAGCGAGCTCAAGCCGGTTTCCAGGCGCGCCAGGGCGTCCCAGTTACCCGATACCTGCAGAACCAGGGCGCTGTATTCGCCATGACGGGTCAGGCGCGAGGTGGACACCGAGCAGCGGGCGTCGTGGGCCGCGCGGCACAGTACATTGGTCAGTTCCATGGGGTTGCGGCCCAGGGCGCTGATGACGAGGAATTGTTCGCGAACTGTGGGGGTGGACATGCAGCATTCCTAAAGCGATGAGCGGTCGGCAGCTTCAAGGGGCCGGATGACTGGTTCAAGGCCTGCGCCGTACCTCGTGCGAACCTGCGCTGACTGCCCGGCAACGCCCGCAGATACGGGGTGACACCAGGTGACAAGGCTCAGGGACGGGGTTCGAAGCGCCGTTACGGCAGGCGATGACCAGGCAAGAAAGGCAACCCCTGCCGATCAAAGTCTGAAAGGGTATAGAAAAGCGGCGCGAAGGGGAATGCTCGCGGCGTGGTACTTCGCTTGTGCAAGGTGGTTGGCGCCAGTACCATTACCGCTCTCTTTTTCCGGCAGGAGCGGTTGCATGATTGCGGGCAGTATGGTGGCNNACAGCCTGAGCAAGCTGGTGGACTTCCATCTGCAGGAGGGCACCCATGCCATCGTCGCCGTCGGCACCACCGGCGAGTCGGCGACCCTTGATTACGAAGAGCACATCAAGGTCATCGAGCACGTGGTCAAGCAGGTGAACGGGCGTATCCCGGTCATCGCCGGCACCGGTGCCAATTCCACCCGCGAGGCCGTCGAGCTGACCCGCAATGCCAAGGGCGCCGGCGCCGACGCCTGCCTGCTGGTGACCCCGTACTACAACAAGCCGACCCAGGAAGGCTTGTACCAGCACTTCAAGCACGTCGCCGAAACCGTCGACATCCCGCAGATCCTCTACAACGTTCCCGGCCGCACCGCCTGCGACATGCTGGCCGACACCGTCGTGCGGCTGTCCAAGGTGCCGAACATCATCGGCATCAAGGAAGCCACCGGCAACCTCGAGCGCGCCAAGGACATCATCAGCCGTGTCGACAGCGATTTCCTCGTGCTGTCCGGTGACGATCCCACGGCCGTCGAGCTGATCCTGCTGGGCGGCAAGGGCAATATTTCGGTCACTGCCAACGTCGCCCCGCGCGCCATGGCCGACCTGTGCAACGCGGCGTTGAACGGCGAGGCGGAACTGGCCCGCGCCATCAACGACAAGCTGATGCCGCTGCACAAGAACCTGTTCCTGGAAGCCAACCCGATTCCGGTCAAATGGGCGTTGCACGAAATGGGCTTGATGCCCGAAGGCATTCGCCTGCCGCTCACCTGGTTGAGCGCCACCTGTCATGAACCGCTGCGGCAGGCCCTGCGCCAGTCCGGCGTCCTGGTTTAATTGAGGAAGTAAGACGCATGAAGCGATTGGCTGGCCTTTCTGCCCTTGCCTTGGTCATTTCGAGCACCAGCGGTTGCGGGTGGCTCTGGGGCGAAAACGGTTATTTCCGCGATCGTGGCAATGATTACCTCGAGGCGACCCAAACCGCCCCGATGCAACTGCCGCCCGGCGTGCAAACCGACAAGCGTCTGGATCCGCTGCTGCCGATCCCGCGCAACGTCGCCGACGACAACGCCAAGGCATCCGAATTCGAAGTACCGCGTCCACTGCCCTTGCAGGTGGCGGCCCAGGCCAGCGACTTCTCGCTGCAGCGCAGCGGTGAAAACCGCTGGATCCTGGCCCAGCGCGCGCCTGCCGAAGTCTGGCCGATCGCGCACCAGTTCTTCGAGGACAACGG